>NZ_PDDL01000209.1:0-2410 GCF_020833785.1 Kocuria sp. CCUG 69068 | reverse complement strand
CCGAGCACGGCCGCCGCGAGCCCGATCAGCGCCCCGGTGTCCGGGCCCCCGCCGGTGCGGACGCCGCCCGCACCGGCCAGGGCTGCGCCGCAGGCCGCGGTGGCCGCACCCAGGGCGGGCACCAGGAGCACAGACCACAGCGGAGCGGACGCGGTGCTCGCAGATCCTGGGGTGCCGATCATCTGATCTCCCTGAAAGTGAGCTTTCATGTCGTTTGACAGCATTTGTTGCTGTTTGACGTCGTGAAGCATTGCTAGCACCCCCTAGGTGCCGGTGTAAAGGTCTCAGCGGCCCGCGGTGGACATGACGTTCCTTGACGAGGGCAGGGCGGACGCCTACGTTGAGGCCCTGCGCGACCGGACGGCCCGGGAGCCGGAAGGGGAGGCCCTGCAGTGCGCTGGGAGCAGCTGTTCGCGGACCTGGAGGCGCAGCTGGCCTCCGCGCACCAGCAGGGCGTGGAGGAGGAGGCGGCGGAGCAGGCCCGCGCGGAGTACTCCCGGGTGCGCCTGACCGACCGGCTGCGCCTCCGGCAGGGCGAACCCGTTCGGGCCCTGCTCACCGGTGCCGTCCCGCTCGAGGGCCGGGTGCGCACGGTGGGCGCCGGCTGGGTCGTCCTCGAGGACCGGGGCACCGAGCACCTGGTGCCGCTGGGAGCCGTCCTGTGGTGGGAGTCCCTCGGCCGGGGGTGGGCGCCCGGTGACGACCCGCTGGCCCTGCGGCTCGGCCTGGGGCACGCGCTGCGCGCCCTGGCCCGGGCCAGGGCCGGGGTGCGGATCCGGCTCGCCGGCGGTGGACCGCTGGGCGAGCTCGAGGGGACGGTCGACCAGGTGGGCGCGGACTTCTTCGACCTGGCCCTGCACCCCGACGACGACTACCGCAGACGGGGCAGCGTGACCGCGCTGCGCGCCGTGCCGTTCCCCGCGCTGGTCTGCGTCTCCTCGCTCACGGCGGGGTGAGACGGTCGGCGGCGGCGTCCCGGTGGATCAGTCGAGCGCGCCCGAGCGCACCGCCTCCGCTGTCCGCTCGTAGCCGCGGGCGATGTACTCCTCCAGCTTGGCGGTCTCGACGCGCCACTGGCCGCGGCCGCCCACCTGGATGGCGGGCAGCTCCCCGCTGCGCACGAGAGCCCTCGCCTGCGTCGCCGAGATGTTGAGGATCTCGGCGACGTCCGCCAAGGTCAGGAAGCGCTGCTGCGCCATCCTCCGCCTCCTTGCTCGTGGTTGCTCTCCCATTCCAGTCTGCCACCGAAGAGGCGCAACGGCTCCCCGTCCACATGCGGCGTCGCCACCGCCCGCCCCGGGCGGGCACGGGTGGCCGGGGCGCGCCTCCTGTCCCCAGTTGTGCACCGACCGGTTCCCGGGGCACCACGGCCGCGGGCAGAATGTGGGCCACGAGCACGGTCCCCACGGCCGTGCGGGCAACGAGAGAGGCGGTCGCCGATGAGCGGCACGGTCAGGGGCACGGACGCCCCGTCGGCCCGGTTCCGGAGACCGACCTGGCGGGACCCGAGGCTGCTCACCGGGCTGCTGCTCGTGCTGCTCTCCGTCGCCGGGGTGACCGCCGTGGTCACCGCCACGAACCGCACGGACCCCTACCTGGCGGCCGCCCGGGACATCGAGGTCGGCCAGGACGTGACCGGGGAGGACCTGGTGGCCGTCGACGTCCGGCTGCAGGACGCGGCGGACCTCTACGTCCCTGCGGACGCGGCACCGGGGCCGGGCACGGTCGCGACGCAGCGGATCCCGGCGGGCCAGCTGCTGCCAGGGTCCGCGCTGGGCACCGCGGACCGGCTGGACCGCAAGCCGGTCGCCGTCCCGGTGGACCATCCGCTGCCCCAGGACGCCGGGGCGGGAACGCGCGTGGACGTCTGGGTCGCCGCCCAGAAGCCCTCCGGCCGCGGCCACGAGCCGGCCCGCCTGCTGCTCCCGGCGGCCGAGATCGCCGGCGTGCAGACGGAGCAGACCGCCCTCGGCGCGGGCCGCGGCACCGTGGTGCACGTCCTGGTCGAGGAGGACCCGATGGAGGAGCTCGTGGACGCGCTCGGCAACGACGCCCGCGTCACGCTCGTGTGGAATCCCGCGGGCGGCCGGTGATGGTCCTCCCGGTCATGGCCCTGGGGGTCTCCACCTGGCCCCTCGTCGACGGCATCGAACGGCTGCACGGACCGGTCACGGTGGTCCGCCGCTGCCTCGACCTCACGGAGCTGCTGGCCGCGGCGCGCGCCGGACTCGGCCGGGCCGCCCTCGTGGCGGAGGGCGCCGAGGACCTCACGGCGAGCCTGCTCGAGCAGATCCGGCTCGGCGGCGCGGCGCTGCTGGTGCTGGAGGGCCACGACCACCGCCGCCTCGCCGGTCTCGGCGCCGTGGTCGTCCCGGAGCGGGCGGCCCCCGAGGACGCCGCCCGCCTCGTC
>NZ_PDDL01000208.1:0-2480 GCF_020833785.1 Kocuria sp. CCUG 69068 | reverse complement strand
CCGCGGCGGCCGCGCGCCGGACGGCCGCCGCGGCGGCGGGCGGGTCGGCGTCCAGGGTGAGGGCGATCCGGTCGCCGGCCAGGTCCGTCTTGAGCCGGGACGCGGTGTCGTCGGCGATGATCCGTCCCCGGTCCACGACCATGACCCGCTCGGCGAACTGGTCGGCCTCGTCGAGATAGTGGGTGGTGAGGAACAGCGTGGTCCCGTAGCGGCGGCGCAGCTCGAGGATGTGCTCCCACAGGTGCGCACGGGACTGCGGGTCCAGCCCGGTCGTGGGCTCGTCGAGGAAGAGCAGCTGGGGGCCGGGGATCAGTCCCAGGGCGATGTCCACGCGGCGGCGCTGGCCGCCGGAGAGCTTCATCGTGGGCCGGCGGACGAGGTCGCCGAGGCCGAGGGCCTCCACGAGCTCGTCCACGCGGCGCCGCGTCTCCGCCCGGCTCAGCCCGTACAGGGCGCCCTGGCTGAGCAGCTCGTCGCGGACCCGCTGGTACTGTCCGGCCCCGTTCTTCTGCCCGATGTAGCCGATGCGGGCGCGCACCTCGGCCGGCTGCCGGGCGACGTCGAACCCGCACACGGTGGCGGTGCCGCCGGTGGGCCGCAGCAGCGTGGTGAGCATGCGCAGCGAGGTCGACTTGCCCGCGCCGTTGGGCCCGAGGAACGCGGTCAGCGTGCCGGGCGCCACGTTCATGGTCAGGTCGGCCACCGCCTCGACGGTCCGGCCGCCGGGCCCGCGGAAGCTCTTGCTCAGCCCGCGGGCGCTGATGATGGGTGGGGTGCTCATGGGTCCACGGTAGAGCGCATTCAGGCCACCAGCTGTCCGCAGGGGGGCGTAGATTGCGGGTCATGTCCGATCCGACGTCGCGGGTGCTCCGGCTGCTGTCCCTGCTGCAGACCCACCGCTACTGGTCCGGGCCCGAGCTCGCCGAGCGGCTGACGGTCTCCGAGCGGACGCTGCGCCGGGACATCGACCGGCTGCGCGAGCTCGGCTACGAGGTCACGGCCCGCCCCGGCACGGCGGGCGGGTACCAGCTCGCCGGCGGCACCAGCATCCCGCCGCTGCTGCTCGACGACGACGAGGCCGTGGCCATCGCCGTGGGGCTGCGCACCGCCGCGGTGCACGGCGTCGGCGACGGCGAGCAGACGTCGCTGAGCGCCCTGGCCAAGGTCCAGCAGGTGCTGCCGCGGCACCTGCGCCGCCGGGTCGCCGCGCTGCAGGCGCACACCGTCCCGGTGGCCCGCACGGACGCGCACGTGGCCACCGAGGTCCTCGCCCAGCTCGCCCTGGCCTGCCGCGACCACGAGCGGGTGCGCTTCCGCTACGTCGATCGGCAGGGCCGGGAGAGCGCCCGGCTGGTCGAGCCGCACTCCCTGGTCCCGCGGGACCGGTGGTGGTACCTCGTGTCCTGGGACGCCGACCGCGCCGACTGGCGCACGTTCCGCATCGACCGGCTGCGGAGGCTGGCGGGCACCGCCGTGCGCGTCGCGCCGCGGGAGCTGCCCGCCGCGGACGCCGCCGAGTTCGTCCTGGCCGCCCACGGCGCGGCCGCCGCGCGGCACGAGCTGACGGTGCGGATGACCGTGGGCCTGGACCGGGTCCGGGAGCACTTCGGGCCGTGGGCGGCCACGGCGGTGCAGGGTCCCGGGGACACCGTCGACTGGACCGTCACCGGCGGCTCCGTCCCGGAGCTGCTGATGGCGCTGCCCTGGATCCCGGCGGACGTGCCGTGGCGGCTGCTGTGCTCGGACGAGGTGGCCGAGGCCGTGCGCGGGTTCCGGGACCGCCTCGGCGACGCCCTGGACGGCCCGTCGCCCCCTGACTCCAGCGGGCCGGGGGCGGAGGCGGGGGAACCCAGCCCTTAGAGTCGTGGACGTGACCGTCCAGACCACCGCCCTCGACCCCGCGCGGGTCCGGCGCGCCCGGATCGCGGTGTCCGCGTTCTTCCTCACCAACGGCGCCCTCTACGCCAACCTGCTGCCGCGCCTGCCGGAGGTCAAGGACGCGTTCGGGCTCTCCAACACCCTCTACGGCCTGCTGGTCGTGGCGTTCCCGCTCGGGGCGATCCTCGTGGGCGCCCTCCCCGCCCGGGCGATCCGCCGCTTCGGCTCCGGCCGGGTGGCGGCCCTGGGCACCGTCCTGCTCTCCGTGTGCCTCGCGGCCGCCGGGGCCGGGGCGGGCCTGGGCGCCGGCACGGGGCTGGGCGCGGGGGTGTTCCTCGCGGCGATGTTCCTGGGCGGCGCCCTGGACGCCCACGTGGACACCGCCCAGAACGCCCAGGGGATGGAGGTCCAGCGCGCCCGCGGCCGCTCGATCATCAACTCCCTGCACGCCCTGTGGAGCCTGGGCGCCGTGGTCGGCGGGCTCATGGGCACCGCGGCGCTCGCCCTCGGCGTGCCCCTGGGGTGGCACCTGCCGGCGAGCGGGCTCGTGTGGAGCGCGGTCGCCCTCGTGGCGCTGCGCGCCGCGCTGAGCCCGGCCGAGG
>NZ_PDDL01000207.1:0-2516 GCF_020833785.1 Kocuria sp. CCUG 69068 | reverse complement strand
CTCTTCCGGCTCGTCACCGGGTGTCGGTGGGCTCACGTCCACCAGTGTCTCGATGTTCTCGCTCATGTCGACCCTCCAACCCCGAACGGGGTGATTGGGCCTCTTACACCGTTACTGCGATAGTCCCACGGGGTCAGTTTTCACGTGCCGCCGACAGACGTGGCGGTGGCCGAGGTTCGGCAGTGGGCCGAGGGTCTGGAGGAAGTTGCGGAGCTGATCGGTGGCCGGTTCGCAAGGGCCGAACCCCGGGCCAACGCGATGGCCTACCTGCAGGGATTGCTCTCAGGGGTAGCGCGGAAGAACTCGTGGACGATCTCGGAGCAAGCTGGCCAGAAGACCCCGGATGCGATGCAGCGGCTGCTCTCGACCACGGACTGGAACCCGGACGCGCTACGCGATGACCTTCGGGCCTACGTGGTGTCCTATCTCGGGGACTCGGGCGGGGTGTTGGTGGTGGACGAGACCGGGTTCCTCAAGAAAGGAACCCGCTCTGCCGGGGTCGCCCGGCAGTACTCGGGCACCGCGGGAAGGATCGAGAACTGCCAGGTCGGGGTGTTCCTCACCTACGCCACCGGGCACGGGCGGACGTTCCTGGACCGGGAGTTGTATCTGCCCAAGGCCTGGACCGAGGACTCCGACCGTTGCGCTGCCGCGGGCATCCTGGAGGAACGGGGCTTCGCCACCAAGCCGGAACTGGCCGCGACCATGCTGGAACGGGCCGTGGCCGCCCACGTACCGGCCACATGGGTGACCGCCGATACCGTCTACGGCCAGGCCTGGGCCTTCCGCCGGGCCGTGGAGGAGACCGGGCTGCACTACGTGCTGGGCGTGCCGGCCAGTCAGGCCGTGTGGCCGAAGGCCGGGCCCCTGGCCTGGCACCAGGTGCGGGCCAAGGCGCTGATCGCGTCCTTGCCGACTCAGGCTTGGCGGATGCGCGCGGCCGGGGACGGCGCCAAGGGGCAGCG
Source organism: Kocuria sp. CCUG 69068 (assembly GCF_020833785.1). NCBI lineage: Bacteria > Bacillati > Actinomycetota > Actinomycetes > Micrococcales > Micrococcaceae > Kocuria > Kocuria sp. CCUG 69068. The sequence goes on along the minus strand of NZ_PDDL01000207.1, from coordinate 1,551 downwards.
CCGCTACGGATGGGCCCGGGTACGGGTCAACGGGATGCTCGACCCGGTCGGTGAGTACTGGCTGCTGGCCCGCCGATCTCTCACGGATCCCACTGAGATCGCCTACTACCTGTGCTTCGCCCCGCCCAGGGTGAGCCTGGCCGAACTGGCCCGGATCGCCGGGACCCGGTGGTCGATCGAGGAGACCTTCCAGACCGCCAAGGGTCAAACCGGACTCGATCAGTACCAGGTGCGCCAGTACACCGGGTGGTACCGGCACATCACCTTAGCGATGCTCGCCCACGCCTTCCTCACCGTCACCCGCGCCCGGGCGGCGGCAAAAAGGGGGGCCACCCCGTCGGCGACAATCAGCTCATCGCCTTGAGCCTGCCCGAGATCCGGCACCTGCTCGTCCTGCTGATCTGGGCCGCACCACCAGAGCCACAGATCGTCCTAAACCGTTCCCACTGGCGCCGCAAACACCAGCACCGCGCCAGAGAACACCACTACAGAGCCCACGGCCATGCCCTACAAGCGCGACTGTAGTATTAGTAAGTGTTGGGAAAGCGTGATGCGCTTCCGCGTGACTGCCGGGACGCGGGAGCGGATCGTGGTGGCATGGCGTCTTCTTCCCTGCGCCCGTATCCCTCGGATCTGACCGATGAGCAGTGGGCGCTGATCGAACCGATGGTGCCGGTCAAACCCGGCGGTCGTCCTGCCAAGCACCCGCGTCGGCGGATCGTGGAGGCGATCTTGTACGTGGATCGGACAGGGTGTTCTTGGCGGTCTCTGCCCCACGACTTCCCGCCGTGGGACACCGTCTACTGGTACTTCAAACGGTGGAACGCCGAGGGCACCACTGACCGGATCCACGACGCGCTGCGTGATGCGATCCGAGATGCTGCCGGGCGGGACCCAATGGCCAGCGCCGGGATCGTGGATTCGCAGTCGGTGAAGGGCGCCGACACCGTCGGGGCCGCCTCCCGCGGATATGACGTGGGCAAAAAGATCAACGGCCGCAAACGGCACATCATCACCGACACCCTCGGGCTGCTGATCGTCGTTGCGGTCACCACCGCTGGGCTGCAGGACCGCGACGGTGGGCGCTTGGTGTTGGACCGGGCGAAGATGAAGATGCCCTCGATCGTGCTGGTCTGGGCCGATGGGGGCTACGCCGGCAAGCTGATCGTCTTCGCCCAGTACTACCTGCACGTCCTCGTCGAGATCGTCCGCAAGCCGCCAGGTCAGCGCACTTTCGAGGTGTTGCCGCGGCGCTGGGTCATCGAGCGCACCCTGTCCTGGCTGATGCGCACCCGCCGCCTGGCCCGGGACTACGAACGCCTGCCCGAACACTCCGAGGCCTTCGTCAAATGGTCCATGATCGGGCTGATGACCCGCCGTCTCGCTCCCGCACCAGGCCGACGCCCATGGCAACATAACACCACTGTCAACGGTCAGCGGGACCTCCCGGTGGGCGGTCAGGTGATCTCCCCGTCGGCGGACAGCTGATCTCCCTGTCCGCGGTCAGTTGATCTCCCTCTGGCGATGTCAGGTCAGTGGGACCACCCCTCG
>NZ_PDDL01000206.1:0-2532 GCF_020833785.1 Kocuria sp. CCUG 69068 | reverse complement strand
CCCAGGTAGCTGGCCCGGCCCTTGCGGGCCACGAGCGGGATCGTCGCGGCGCAGCCCGCCTCGGCCGCGTTGGCCGCGGCGGACAGCGCGTCGGCGATGCCGGCGCCCCCGGCCACCGCCGCGTCGTAGGCGTCGAGTGCCGGGACCAGGGCGTCCACCATCGTCTTGTCGCCCTGCTGGGCCTTGCCCCGGGCGACCACGCCCTCCAGCCCGGCCCGCAGCGCCCCGCCCAGCGCGGCGGCGTCGACGGCCTGCCCATCGGCCAGCCCGCCGCCGACCCGCAGGAAGAACGTGCCGTACAGCGGGCCGCTGGCCCCGCCGACGGTGCTGACCAGGGTCATGCCGGCCTTCTTCAGCATCGCGCCGGCGTCCCCGGCACCGCCCGCGTCCAGCGCGCCGACGACCGCCCGCATGCCACGGTCCATGTTGCTCCCGTGGTCGGCGTCGCCGATGGCGGAGTCGAGCTCCGTGAGCTCGGCGGCGTGGTCGTGGACGACCTCCGCGAACCTCCGCAGCCAGCGGTCGAGACCCTCGGCGGTGACCTCCGGCATCACGTGCCCCAGCACAGGCCGGGGGTGTTGACCGGCGCGTCCCACAGGCGGACGACCTCGTCGTCCGCGCGCAGCAGGGTCACGGAGCAGCCGGCCATGTCCAGCGAGGTGATGTAGTTGCCGACCAGGCTGCGGGCGACCGGGATGCCGGCCTTCTGCAGCAGCTGCTGCACCTCGGAGTACATGATGTACAGCTCGATCAGCGGCGTGCCGCCCATGCCGTTGAGGAACGCGATCACCGGGGCGCCGTCGGCCGCGGGCAGGTCGGCCAGGACCGGCTCGACGAGCATGGCCGCGATCTCCCGCGCGGGAGCGATCGGCCGCCGTTCGCGTCCGGGCTCGCCGTGGATGCCGATGCCGACCTCGATCTCGTTCTCGCCGAGCTCGAACGTCGGTCTGCCCGCGGCCGGGACCGTGCACGAGGTGAGCGCCATGCCCATGCTGCGCCCCTGCTCGTCGACCCGCCGCGCGATGTCGGCGACCTCGGCGAGCGGACGGCCCTCCTCGGCGGCCGCACCGGCGATCTTCTCCAGCAGCACGGTGACCCCCACGCCGCGACGTCCGGCGGTGTACAGGCTGTCCTGCACGGCGACGTCGTCGTCGGTGACGACCGGGACCACCTCGACACCGTTCTCGGCGGCGAGCTCGGCGGCCATCTCGAAGTTCATGACGTCGCCGGTGTAGTTCTTCACGATGTGCAGGACGCCGGCGCCGCCGTCGACGCCGAGGGTCGCGGCGAGCATCTGGTCCGGCACCGGGGAGGTGAACACCTCGCCGGCGCAGGCCGCGTCCAGCATCCCCGGGCCCACGAACCCGCCGTGCATCGGCTCGTGTCCGGAGCCGCCGCCGGACACCAGGCCCACCTTGCCGCGCCGGGGCGCGTCGGCGCGGAAGACGACGCGGTTGGAGTGGTCGACGCGCAGGCGGTCCCCGTGCGCCGCCTGCATGCCGAGCAGGGCCTCCCGGACGACGTCGGCCGGGTCGTTGATGAGCTTCTTCATGTGCCCCATCCGACCACTCCGCCGGTGGTCGTGACAACAGTTCCGGACGACTGTGGGGCATTGAGTCCTCGGCGCGCGACGAGAGCGCCGTCCCCCGGCGGCCGAGACCCTAAGCTCGGAGGATGGCTGAGATCCGGACGGGCACCCTGCACACCACCGCTGTCGGGGACGACGGCGACCGCGTCGTCTTCCTGCACGGTCTGTTCGGCCGGGGCAAGAACTTCACCCGGATCGCCAAGGACCTCCAGCCGGACTTCCGGAGCCTGCTCGTGGACCTGCCCAACCACGGCGGGTCCGCGTGGACGGACCGGGTGGACTACGAGCAGATGGCGGACTCCGTGGCCGAGACCCTGCGCGACGACTTCGCCGCGGCGGGGCCGGTCGCCGTCGTCGGGCACTCCCTCGGCGGCAAGGTGGCGATGGTGCTGGCGCTGCGGCACCCGGAGCTCGTCTCCCGGCTCGTCGTGGTGGACATCGCCCCCGCCCGGGCCGGGGGCGGCGAGGGCGAGTTCGCCCACCTGCTGGACAGCCTCGCGGCCGTGGACCTCACGGCCGTCGAGCGCCGCTCGGACGCGGACGAGGCCCTCCGGGGGCCCATCCCGTGGGACACCACCCGGAGCTTCCTGCTGCAGAACCTGCGCAGGGGCCCGGAGGGCCTCTCCTGGGAGCCGAACCTCGAGCTGCTGCGGTCGAGCCTGGACACCATCGGCGGCTTCCCGGACACCGGGGACGCCGTCTACGAGGGGCCGGTGCTCTGGGTCGCCGGCGGGCGCTCGGACTACGTGCGCGACGAGCACGCGCCGGTCATGCGCCGGCTGTTCCCCCGGGCGCACCGGGTGACGATCCGCGAGGCCGGCCACTGGGTCCACTCGCAGGAGCCGGAGAAGTTCGCCGCGGTGCTGCGCGGGTTCCTGGCCCGCACCGGGCCCTGACCGCCCTCCCCGCCCGGGGCGCGGCCGCCCCGGACGGTGCGCGCCGGG
>NZ_PDDL01000205.1:0-2558 GCF_020833785.1 Kocuria sp. CCUG 69068 | reverse complement strand
CGGGGTGTTGGTTGTGCTGGCCGGCTGTCGGTGACGTCCGGCTCTGCGTCGCGGGGTGTAGTCGGGGATCAGGGGCTGGCGGCTCCTTTCCGGGCGCGGGTGGTGCGCAGCCGGTAGGAGCTGGTGCCGGTGTTGATGATGTGGGCGTTGAAGGTCAGCCGGTCCACGACGGCCGCGGCCAGGCGGGGGTCGGTGAACGTCGCGCCCCACTCGCTGAACGGGGCGTTGGTGGCGCAGGCGATCGAGGCGCGTTCCTCGCGTTCGGTGATGATCTGGAAGAGCAGCTCGGCCCCGCGGGCGTCGAGGTGGACGTAGCCCAGCTCGTCCAGGCAGAGCAGGTCCAGGCGCCCGTAGCGGCCCACCACCCGGGAGAGCTGCTTGGCGTCGGCGGCCTCGGCGAGCTCGTTGACCAGCGCGGCGGTGCTCACGTAGCGCACGCGTCGTCCTTGCTCGGCCGCGGCGGTACCCAGGCCGATGAGCAGGTGGGTTTTCCCGGTGCCGGAGTCCCCGAGCAGCACCAGGGGCTGACCGGCCTCGATCCAGGCCCCGGTCGCCAGGTGCGCCAGGGTGCCCGGGGGCAGGTCGGGGATCGCGGTGGTGTCGAACTCGTCCAGGCTCTTGGCCCGGGGGAACTTCGCTTCCTTCACCCGGCGGATCCGGCGGCGGGCCTCGCGGTCGTCGCACTCGGCGGTCAACACCTCGGCGAGGTACCCCTGGTGGGTCAGCCGCTCCCGGGCCGCGGCGGCCGCCAGTGGGGCGGCCTGGGTGCGGATCGTGGGCAGGAACAGGGCCCGGCAGGCGGTGTTGATCGCCGCCTGGGCGGCGGCCTCACTGACCCGGCTCACCGCCGGGGTGGGGGCCGGGGCGCCGGTGGTGTTCATGCTCCCACCCCGATGCCGGCCAGCTCGTCGTAAGCGCCCAGGGAGGGTGGCCGGCGGTGCTCCAGTGCCGCCGGTGGTGCGGTCACCGGCAGGACCACGGCCGGTGCCGGCTCGGCGGGTTGGCCGAGCCGGCGTGCTTCCACAGCCACCAAATCGGGGTCAAAGCGGCCCATCGCCACGGCCGCCTCGAGCCCGGCAACGATCCCGGCGGTGCCCAGGGTGCGGTGCAGCAGCAGCACCCCGATCAGCGCCCGGGTCCCCGCCCTGTCGCCCAGATCCGCCCTCGCGGCGTCCCAGAAGCGCTGATGGGCCGGCGTGAACACCCCGCTCCTGCGCGCCGTTGCCAGGGCGGTGGCCCCGGCCAGGGCCCCGGGCTTGCGGGTCAGCACCTCGAGGTAGTGGTCCAGCACGAGGTCCTCGGTGTACTTGTGCAGGGACCGGGTGTGGGTGGCCACGACCGTCCCGGCGGCGATCACCGTGATCGTGGTCGCCCCCAATCTCACTTGCAGGCGTCGTCCGGCGTAGCGGGCCGGCACCGAGTAGTAGGACTGGCGCACGCACACCCGCGCCCGGGCATCCACTCGGCACGACAGCGACTGGGCCGGATCGAAGACCTCGACCGGCAACGGCCGCAGCCCGGGCAGCTCCCGCGCCGCGGCGGCCCCGACGGTCTCGGCACGCCCGGTGATCCGCCGGTCGTCGTCAGCGGCGTCAGCGGCGGCCATGAACGGGTTGAGCTCGGCCAGGGTGGCCACCGCGGGCACCGGGACGAGGTGACGGCGGCGGAACCGGCCGACCTCGCCCTCGACCCCACCTTTCTCATGGGCTCCCTCCAGCCCGGGCAGGCAGAAGAAGCTGTCGAAGCCGTAGTGAGAGCGCAACGCGATGAAGCGCGGGTTCTCCACCCGCTCACGCCCCAGCACCACCCGCACCACCGCCGCAGTGAGGTTGTCATAGCGGATCATGCCCGCCGGCACCCCGCCCAACCGCTCGAAGGCGGCCACGTGTCCGTCCAGGAAGGACTCCTGGGCCTGATTGGCGTAGGCGATGTGCACGGCCTTGCCCGAGTGCGACAGGCGCAGGATGAACATCCACAGCTTCATCTGCACCCCGCCGATCACCGCGGCGAACTCCCCGAAGTCGACCTCGGCCTCCTGGGCCGGGGCGTGGGTCTGGGGCACCTTCACCTGCAGGCACTGATCGAAGAGCTCCCGGCGCAACTGGGCTACCAGGGCCCGAACGCTGGACTCGGCCACGACCACCCCTTCCTCCTCGACCAGGCGCTGGTACACCCGCCGGGCGGTGTGGCGCTGCTTGGGCGGCACCTGCTGGTCGGCGACCAACCACCGGCGCACCGTGGCCACGTGCGGCCCCAGCACCGGGGCCACCCGCTCAGGAACCTTCCGCGCCGGCGGCGTCGCATCGGCCAGCGCCTGACGCACCGTGCGCCGATGGACCCTGTGCTTCTCGGACAGAGCCCGGATCGAGAGGCCTTCATCACGGCGGTCTCGTCGGATACGTTCGAACTGCTCCACTCTCGACATCTCCTTCAACGCTTCTACCCCCGAAATCGCCTTGCCAGACGATTCGAACGGTAGAGCTGGTGGGTCGAGGGTGGGGCCCAATCAGAGCATCAAAACCGCTCCAGGTGGGGCCACTTCAGGCTGGCACACTCAC
>NZ_PDDL01000204.1:0-2615 GCF_020833785.1 Kocuria sp. CCUG 69068 | reverse complement strand
CTGGAGGTGCTCCACGATCGCCTCCACCACCTGGGTGGTCAGCCGCTCCTGGACCTGGGGCCGGCGGGCGAAGAGGTCCACGAGGCGGGCGAGCTTGCTCAGGCCGGTGACCATCCCGTCGTGGCCGCGGATGGACTGCAGCTCGGCGAGCACGCGGGGGTCGGCCTGCTCCTGGAGCGAGGACGCGGTGGCGTCGAAGTCCTGGTGGGCCCGGACGTCGGCGGAGGCGTGGGGGTGCGGTGCGGTCATGGCCGCCAGTCTATCGGGCGGGATCGGGCCGGCCCGCACCACCCGGGACGTCGGGGCGGGCCAGCGAGTGGGCGCGGTCGACCGTGGCCTGGCCGAGGACCCGGGTGCCCTGGTAGAGCACGACCGACTGTCCGGGGGCCACGCCGCGCATCGGCTCCTCGAGCCGGACCACGAGCTCGGGCAGCGGGCCGCCGTCCCCCTCGACGAGCTCGAGATGGGCCCGGGCGGGGACGGGGTCCCCGTGCGCCCGGACCTGGGCGAGGACGGGGAACGGGGCCGACGCCGCCCCGGCCGCGGCCCCGGGCCGCAGGAGCGGCGCCGCCTCGGGCACGGGCGCCCCGGCCCAGGAGGGGCGGATCCCGCGCAGCTCGTCGACCGCCAGCATCGCCTGCGGGCCCACCACGACCTCGTTGGTCCGCGGCCGGATCTCCAGGACGAAGCGCGGCTTGCCGTCGGGGGCCGGGGTGCCGATGCGCAGGCCCTTGCGCTGGCCCACCGTGAACGCGTTGGCGCCGGAGTGGGTGCCGACCACGTTGCCCTCGACGTCCTTGATCTCGCCCTCGGTCATCTCGATGCGCTCCGCGAGCCAGCCGCGGGTGTCGCCGTCGGGGATGAAGCAGATGTCGTGGGAGTCGGGCTTGCTCGCCACGGACAGCCCGCGGCGGGCGGCCTCGGCCCGCACCTCGGCCTTGGACGGGGTGTCGGCCAGCGGGAGCAGCACGTGCTCGAGCTGCTCGGCCGTGAGGACGCCGAGGACGTAGGACTGGTCCTTCGCCCAGTCCGCCGCGCGGTGCAGCTCCCGGCCGCCGGCGGGGTCCTCGACCACCTTGGCGTAGTGCCCGGTGCACACGGCGTCGAAGCCCAGGGCGAGGGCCTTCTCGAGCAGGGCGGCGAACTTGATCTTCTCGTTGCACCGCAGGCACGGGTTGGGCGTGCGTCCGGCCGCGTACTCCGCGACGAAGTCGTCGACGACGTCGGCCTGGAAGCGCTCGGAGAAGTCCCACACGTAGTACGGGATGCCCAGGACGTCGGCGGCGCGCCAGGCGTCCCGGGAGTCCTCGATCGTGCAGCAGCCCCGGGAACCGGTGCGCAGGGTGCCGGGCGTGCGCGAGAGGGCCAGGTGCACGCCCGTCACGTCGTGGCCGGCGTCGACGGCGCGGGCCGCCGCCACGGCCGAGTCGACGCCGCCGCTCATGGCTGCCAGTACTCGCACGGTGAGATCGTCTCCAGGGGTCGGGGTCGTGGTCCGTGGCGTCAACGGGGCGCGGCCGGCCGGTATTCCCCGGCCCCGGCGGGGCGGGTCCCGCGGGCCCGCCGGTGCGGGATCGGAGCGGCGCGGGGTCGGACCGGCGCGGCGTCGACTGGTGCGGGCTCAGACGGGCGCCGCGCCGGAGAGCCCGGCGCGCAGCGCCCGCCGGTGGACCTCGGGCAGCGCGGCGAGCAGGGCGTCGACGTCGGCGCCCGTGCTCGTGCGGCCCAGGCTGAAGCGCTGCGCACCGCGCGCGGTGGCCTCGTCCAGGCCCATGGCCAGCAGCACGGAGGACGCGCGGGGCACCCCGGCGTGGCAGGCCGAGCCGGTGGAGGAGGCGATCCCGGCGCCGTCCAGCAGGAACAGGAGGGAGTCGCCCTCGCACCCGGGGAAGGTGAAGTGGGCGTTGCCGGGCAGCCGGGCGCCCGTGTGCTCCCGGTCCTCCGGTCCGCGCAGCACGGCGTCCGGCACGATCCGGCGCACGCCCTCCACCAGCCGGTCGCGCAGGCCCGCGAGCCGCTCCTGCTCGGTCTCCCGCTCCGCGGCGGCCTCACGGGCCGCCACCCCGAAGCCGGCGAGCGCGGCGGCGTCGAGGGTGCCGGAGCGCACCGTGCGCTCCTGCCCGCCCCCGTGCTGGACGGGCGCCAGCCCCACCGTGCGCCCGGCCACGAGGGCCCCGGCGCCCACCGGTCCGCCCACCTTGTGGGCCGAGACGGCCAGCGTGGTGAGCCCGGGCAGGTGCGCGTCGACGGGCAGCGCGCCGAAGGCCTGCACGGCGTCGCAGTGGAAGGGGACCCCGAACTCCTCCGCGAGGGCGGCGATCTCCGCGACGGGCTGGACGGTGCCCACCTCGTTGTTGGCCCACATGACGGCCAGCAGCGCGGTGGCGCCCGGGTCGCGGGCCAGTTCCTCCCGCACGGCGGCCGGGTCCACGCGGCCGGCCGCGTCGACGGGCAGCCAGACGGCCTCGGCGCCCTCGTGGGCGGCCAGCCACTCGACGGTGTCGGACACCGCGGCGTGCTCCACCGCGGAGACGAGGACGCGGCGGCGGCGGGGGTCCTGCTCGCGCCGGTGCCGGTACAGGCCCTGGACGGCCAGGTTGTCGGCCTCGGTGCCC
>NZ_PDDL01000203.1:0-2662 GCF_020833785.1 Kocuria sp. CCUG 69068 | reverse complement strand
TGTCAACGGTCAGCGGGACCTCCCGGTGGGCGGTCAGGTGATCTCCCCGTCGGCGGACAGCTGATCTCCCTGTCCGCGGTCAGTTGATCTCCCTCTGGCGATGTCAGGTCAGTGGGACCACCCCTCGTCCGGCGGTCGCCTCGGTGAGCCGCAGCGAGGTGCCCTCGGTGATGATCACGTGGGCGTGGTGCAGGAGCCGGTCCACGGCGGCGGTGGCCAGGGTCTTGGGCATGATCGTGTCGAACCCGGCCGGATGGATATTGGAAGTCACCGCGAGACTGCGGCGTTCGTAGGTCGCATCGACGAGACGGTAGAAAGCCTCGGCAGCGGCCTGGCCCGAAGGCAGCATCCCGATGTCGTCCACGACGATGAGCTCGGCCCGGGTGATCCGAGCGATGGTCTTGCCGATCGAACCGTCCACGGCGGCCCGGCCGATCGCGGCGGTCAGCGACTCGAGGGTGAACCAGGAGACCCGCATTCCGGCGTCGATGACCTGATGGGCCAGGGCCTCGAGGAAGTGCGTCTTGCCCGTGCCCGAGGGACCGCTGATGGCGAGGTTCTCCGCCCGGCCCACCCACTCCAGGGTGGCCAAGGCCGACTGGGTCGGGACCGGGATCGAGGAGTCCGACTCGCGCCAGGAGGCGAAGGTTTTCCCGGCCGGCAGGCCCGCGGCCTTGCGTCGGGCCGCGCGGGTGGCCTCGTCGCGCCCGCGCACCTCTTCGGCCAGCAGCACCCGCAGTACCTCGGTGGGGTCCCAGCGCTGGGCGCGGGCGGTGGCCAGCACCTCGGGGGCGGCCGCGCGCAGGTAGGGCATCCGCATGCGCTTGAGCACCGCGGCGAGATCGTCGGGCAGCGGCGGTGCTGCCGGGGCGGTGGTGGTCGTGTTCATCGAGCGGTCTCCTCGGTTGTGGGGGTTGTGCTGGTTGCCGTGGTGGCGCCGAAGGTGGCCCAGGCGGCGGTGCCGGGCTGGGCGGAGTGGGTCTCGTCGGCGGCCACGAGCCCGGCGGCGGTGGCCCCGGTGGCCTGGTGGTCGCAGATCGCGGTCAGATCGCCCTCGCCGAAGCGCCCGGCGGCCGCGGCGATCCCGAGGGCGGCGTCCACGGGCCCGTTCCCGATGAGGGCGGCGAGCTCCACGGCGGCGGCCATCTTCGCCCGGATCCGGGTGGTCCCGGCCGCGGAGGCCTCGATCAGCCAGGTGTGCGCCCCGGCCCCCAGGGCCAGGAAGTCCTTCTCCGCCGCACTGCGGGCTCGTAGCCGAGGCGGGCGTGGGGCACCAGTGGGGTCTTGGGGGTGATCGGGGTAGTGGGCCAGGTCGATCCGTGGATTGCCCGGGGTCGAGAGGCGGTGACGGGCGACCTCGGTGAGCCCGGCACGCCCGGCCGCCCACCCCGGGGCCACGGCAAGGGTGTCGAGGTCGGCGACGACCACCAGCTCGGCCCCGGCGACCCGTACCCACACCTCGGCCCCGACCAGCCCCGGCGGGGTGGAGTAGCGCACCGAGCCGAACCGGATGGTCTGGTCGGTGCCCACCGTGCGGGTCACCCCCAGGGCGGTGGTGTGCGGGGCGGCCGGCAGTACGTGCAGGCGTTGCTGCTCCTCGACCAACGCCTGCTCCGGGATCTTGGCGGTCTCCCGGTGGATGCGTCCGTTGACCTTGGCGCAGAACGCCGCGCAGGCGGCCTCGAGGGCGGCGAAGGAGGCGTAGTGCTCACGCAGGTTCGCCTCGGTGGGCACCAGATCGGCCTTGGCGATGCGCACCGTGGACTCCGACCCGCCCTTGGACTCCGGGTCATACGGCACGCAGGTGTGCACCTGGGTGCCGTAGTGCCGGCCGGCTTGAACGATCTGCGGGTGGCGCACCGGCACCCCGGCCACGTGATCGACGGTCACGGTCCTGGGGTTATCGGTGAGCACGTAGGTCGGCACCCCGCCGATCCGCGCCAGGGTCGCATCCAGGCACCCGATCAGCGTCGGCAGGGTCTGATCCCACACCGGGATCACGACCCGGTACCGTGACCACGCCAGCCAGGCGCAGAACAACCAGGTGCGTCGCGGCGTGCCGTCGACCCCGGGCACCTTGGGGCCTTCGCCCCAGTCGAACTGCAACCACAGCCCCGGCTCGGTGATCCAGGGCCGGTAGGTGCGCCGGTGCCCGGCCCGCCAGGCCGCCTTCACCTGCGCCACCGCCCGGCGGGTGGTCCGCTCCGTCCCCGAGAACCCCACCCCGACCAGGCGGGCGTGGACGACGTCGGCGCGGACCGTGCCCTGGCTGCGCTCGACCCACTCCTCGATCTTCGGCAGGTAGGCGTCGATCATCCGGGGCCGGCGGCCCGGCCCGGTCACCGGCCGGCCCGCGTCGCGGGCGGCGGCGTAGCGGCGCACCGTCTTCGGGTCCACCCCGGCCAGGGTCGCGGCCGAGTGCGCGGAACCGGTGGCGTCATAGGCTTCGAGAATTTCCATGATCTCCCTGTCAGACTTCTTCATGCGTCCCTCCGGCGGGTGATGGCTCAAGGTGGTCAGAGACCTCGAGCGAACCCCCGGAGGGACGTCTGCATGGGGACCGACACGAGCCCGATCCCATGGCCCAGGACAGGGAGATCAGCTGTCCGTCAGCAGGGAGATACGTGTCCGCCTACAGGGAGATTGGCATGTCCGCTAGCAA
>NZ_PDDL01000202.1:0-2698 GCF_020833785.1 Kocuria sp. CCUG 69068 | reverse complement strand
CGCCACGACGGGGGCCGGGGCCGGCTCCGCCGGGGCCGGGAGCACCGGCGCCACGGGGGCCGGGGCCGCGGGCGCCTCGCAGGCCAGGACGGCCTGCTCGAGGAGCACGAGGAACTGGTCGACCGCGCTCTCGTCGAGGGCCAGCTCGGCCAGCAGCGCCTCGAACGCCACGGCGGCCTCGGCGACGGCCTGCTCCGCGACGGCGGGGTCGAGCGTGCCGAGCGCAATGGTGAGCTGCTGGTCGAGCTCCACCAGTCGGGCCTCGGCCAGGGCGACGGCCTCCGCGTCGCCGGACTCCTGGGCCGCCATCAGCGCGGCCGCGGCCGCCTCCAGCTCCTGCAGGCTGGGTCCGCCGGCGCCCTCGACGAGCGCGGCGTACTGCGCCTCGGCGGCGGACACTGCCTCGGCCGAGAGGTCGAGCGCCCCGAGCGACTCGGGGGTGAGCCCGGCGCCCGCCAGCGCCGCGTCCAGCTGTGCCGTGGCCTGCAGGCAGGCGGGGTCCCCCGGGGCCGCGACGGCCGCCGGGGCCCCGAGGAGGAGGCCTCCGGCCAGCATCGCGGCGGTGGCGCCCGTGGCCGCCCATGTCTTTCCAGCAGTCATGTCCTGTGTCTCCTGTGCTCGGTCGTCGCCCCGGGGTCGCCCCGCGGCCGGCAGCGCGCGGCAGGACCTCCCCCCGCGTCGCCGGTCCGCGCGGCGGCGGGGGCGACAGGAAATGTCGTGCTGCTGGTCGTGCGGCGTGCACCGCGGAGCTCGCGGAGATCCGGAGCGCGTCCGACGGACTGCTGTGCCGTCAAACTACTTGCCGGTAGTCCGTGTTGACAATAGTGAACGGGTCGGCCGCGTGCGGGCCCCGGCCGCTGGGCTCCGGCGGCGTCCTGCGCGCCCTGGGTGTCCCCGGTTGCCGTCCTGCGCGCACAGGACGGGAGCCGGGTACGCAGGACGCCGCGTCCCCCCGGTGCGGTGGCACCGGGGGGACGCGGCGTCAGGGGCGGGGCTGCCGTCCGAGGGGGGGCGGGGCTCAGCCGGCGGGGGTGGTCTCCAGGGCCTCCTGCCCGGCGGACCAGGCGGCGTAGGAGCCCTCGAGCTCCACCACGTCGTAGCCGGCGTGGCGCAGGGTCGAGGCCACGACCGAGCTGCGCAGCCCGCTCTGGCAGTAGGTCACGATCGTGCCCTGCTCCGGGAGCCGGTCCAGGTTCCACAGGACCCGGCCGCCGTGCAGCTGGGTGGAGCCGGGGATGTGGCCGGCGGTGTGCTCGCTCACGGCGCGCACGTCCAGCAGGACGGACTTGTCGAAGGTCTCGACCTCCTCGGGGGAGACCAGCCGCGGGGTGGTCTGCGGCAGGCCATCGATCCCGGTGACGTAGCCGGCCACGGCGTCGATGCCCACGCGCACCAGGTGGTCCCAGAACTCCTGGGCGGCCTCCTGATCCGGGGCCAGCAGCACCAGCGGCCGGTCGTCGGCCTCGGGGTTCACGGCCCAGGCTCCGAAGGTCGCGATGGACTTCCCTGCCGGGATGTTCAGCGCCCCGGTCACGGTCCCGGCGTGCACCTCGTCCGCGGAGCGGGTGTCCACGAAGGTCACCTCGCCGGCCGCCAGCCGCTGTGCGACCTGCTGCGGGTCGAGCTCGGGCAGGGGTGCCCGCTCGCCCATGACGGCCGGGCCCGGGCGGTTCTGGTTCTTCATCCGGCCGAAGTAGAACGGTGCGTCGGGCTGGCCGTCGAGCAGCTCGGCGACGAAGCCGGCCTCGTCGTCGGCCGCCAGGTAGGGGCCCCACCAGGCGTAGAGGCGCTCGTAGCCCACCGTGGTGGAGGGGATCGCACCCAGGGCCTTGCCGCAGGCCGAGCCCGCACCGTGGCCGGGGAAGACCTGGACGTGGTCGGGCAGGGTCAGGAACTTCTCCTTGAGGCTGGTGAACATCTGCTTCGCGCCGAGGAAGCGGGTGTCCACGCCGCCGGCGGCCTCGTCGAGGAGGTCCGGGCGGCCCAGGTCGCCGGAGAACACGAAGTCGCCGGTGAGCAGGTAGCCCGGGGCGTCGGCGAAGGCGCCGTCGGTGACCAGGAAGGACAGGTGCTCGGGGGTGTGGCCCGGGGTGTGCACCGCGGCCACCACGATGTTGCCGATGCGGATCTCGTCGCCGTCGTGCAGGCGGGCGGCCTCGAACTCGTACTGCCAGTCCTCCCCGCCCTCGCCGGAGACGTGGATGTCCGCGCCCGTGGCCGCAGCCAGCTCGCGGGTGCCGGAGAGGTAGTCGGCGTGGATGTGGGTCTCGGTGACGGCGGTGATCTCCATGCCGTTCTTCGCGGCCATGTCCCGGTAGACGTCGATGTCGCGGCGGGCGTCGACCACCAGCGCCTGGCCGGTGCGCTGGCAGCCGATGAAGTAGCTGGCCTGGGCGAGGTCCTCGTCGTAGATGCGCTCGATCAGCATGGGGTTCTCCTTCGTTCGATGGCTGGTGACGCGTGTCCGGAGGGGGTTCCCGCGTCGTCTTTAGCACAACGATAATACCCCTGGGGGTATCGTGCAAGTACCCCCTGGGGTATCTAGCCGCGGGGGTGCCGGGGCGGCGGCCGGCGGCTCCGGTGCCGGCGGACCGCCTCCTCGTAGGAGGCCACGAGGAACTCCGTCGCGGCCCGCCAGCCGAGGCCCTCGGCCTCCGCGCGGCCGGCGGCGCCCATCCGCGCGCGCAGGGCCGCGTCG
>NZ_PDDL01000201.1:0-2711 GCF_020833785.1 Kocuria sp. CCUG 69068 | reverse complement strand
GTTCGTGGTCACGCGGGCTCCCGCGGGTCGGCCGGTGCGCCCGGGGTCAGCCGCGGGTGCCGTGCTGGACGATCAGCGGCCGGCCGGCGGGCTGCGCCACCCGCTCGCGCGCCGTCCGGGCCGCCGCCACGAGGTGCTCCAGCGACGCCCTCGTCTCCTCGTAGCCGCGGGTCTTCAGGCCGCAGTCCGGGTTGACCCACAGGGTCCGCGCCGGGACGTGCTCGAGGGCCCGCTCGAGCAGCTGCTCGATCTCCTCCTGGGAGGGCACGCGCGGGGAGTGGATGTCCCACACGCCCGGCCCGATGCCCCGGGAGAAGCCGGCGGCCTCGAGGTCGGTCAGCACCTCCATCCGGGACCGGGCCGCCTCGATGCTCGTGACGTCGGCGTCCAGGCCGTCGATCGCCCCCACCACCTCGCCGAACTCCGAGTAGCACAGGTGGGTGTGGATCTGGGTCTCGTCCCGCACCCCCGAGGTGGCCAGGCGGAACGCGTCCACCGACCAGCCGAGGTAGGCGGGCTGGTCCGCGCGGCGCAGCGGCAGCAGCTCCCGCAGCGCCGGCTCGTCCACCTGGATGATCCCGATCCCGGCGGCCTCGAGGTCCGCGACCTCGTCCCGCAGCGCGAGCGCCACCTGGTTCGCCGTCTCGCCGAGCGGCTGGTCGTCGCGCACGAAGGACCACGCGAGGATCGTCACCGGGCCAGTCAGCATGCCCTTGACCGGCTTGTCGGTGAGGGACTGGGCGTGGCCGATCCACGGCACCGTGAACGCCTCGCCGCGCAGGCCCGGACCCTCCCGGCTGACGTCGCCCCACAGGATCGACGGGCGGGTGCAGCGGGAGCCGTAGGACTGGACCCAGCCGTGGACGGTGGTCGCGAAGCCGTCGAGGTGCTCGGCGAAGTACTGGACCATGTCGTTGCGCTCCGGCTCGCCGTGCACCAGCACGTCCAGGCCCAGCTCCTCCTGCAGCCGCACGACCCGCTCGATCTCCTCCCGCAGGAAGGCGTCGTACTGCGCGTCCGTCAGGGCGCCGGCGCGGTGCCGGGCGCGGGTGGCGCGGACCTCCGCGGTCTGGGGGAAGGATCCGATCGTGGTGGTGGGCAGCGGGGGCAGGGGGCCGGAGGCCGTGAAGGCCCGGCCGTCCTGGGCGCTCCGGCGGACCTCCGCGGCAGACCGTCCGATGTCCGCGGCGGTCAGCGACCCGGCGCGCTCGCGCACGGCCGCGTCCCGGACCCCTGCGGCGTCCTGCCGGGTGCGGCGGGCCTCGGCGGCCTCGGCCAGCTCCGGCGCGACCGCCTCCGTCCCGGCGGCGAGACCGCGGGCCAGGGTGACGATCTCGCCGACCTTCTGGTCGGCGAAGGCGAGCCAGCTCCGCAGCTGCGGGTCCAGCCGGGTCTCCTCGGCCACGTCGTGCGGGACGTGGAACAGGGACGTGGAGGAGGCCACGGACACCTGGGCGCCCCCGCGGGCCAGCTCCGCGAGCTGGTCGAGCCGGCCGGCCAGGTCGGCCCGCCACACGTTGTGCCCGTCCACGGCGCCGGCCACGAGCACGGCGGAGTCCTCGCCCCGGAAGAGCTCCAGCTCCTCGGCGGTGGGGGCGGCGCCCTTGACGAGGTCGAGGTGCAGGGCCTCCACCCCGGAGCAGGCCAGCGGGTGCAGCAGCGGCCCGGGGGAGCCGTAGGACGTGGTGACGAACAGCTGCGGGCGCCCGGTCACGGCGGTCAGGCCCGTGTAGGCGTCCCACACGGACGAGGCGAGCTGCTCGGCGGGGACGTCCTGGTCCGCCACGAGGGCCGGCTCCTCCAGCTGCACCCAGTCCGCGCCGGCGGCGGCGAGCTCCTGGAGCAGCCGCGCGTATACGGGCAGCAGCTCGGGGAGCCGCTGCAGCGGGTCGAAGCCCGCGGGGGCGTCGTCGTCGGCCTTGGCGAGGAGGAGGAAGGACACCGGGCCCACGAGGACCGGGCGGACGGTGAAGCCGTGCGCGGCGGCGCGGCGGACGTCGGCCACGAGCCGGTCGGCGGTGGCGCGGAGCGGGGTCTCCGGGCCGATCTCGGGCACGAGGTAGTGGTAGTTGGTGTCGAACCACTTGGTCAGCTCGAGGGGAGCGCGCCCGGCGTCGCCGCGGGCCAGCACGAAGCTCGCGTCGAGGCCGAGCCGGCCCTCGGCATCGGCGAGGTCGGCGAAGCGGGTCGGCACCGCCCCGAGGGCCACGGTGGTGTCCAGGACCTGGTCGTAGAGGGGGAACGCCGCGGGCAGGGACGAGTCCCGGGCGCCGAGGCCCAGCTCCACGAGCCGGCGGTGGGTCGCCAGCTGCAGGTCGGCGGCCGCCGACTCGAGCTCCTCGCGGGTCGAGCGCCCGGCCCAGTAGGCCTCCAGGGCCTTCTTCAGCTCGCGGCGGCGGCCGATCCGGGGGTAGCCGGTGATGGTGGCGGCGGGGAACGGGACAGTGGTCATGGTGGTCTCCTGAAGAGGTGTCGAGGGGTTGTGCGGAACGGTGGGTGGGCGCGTGCTCAGGCGGGGAGCAGGAGGTCCTCGAGCGCGACGGGCACGTGCGGGACGCGCGGGAGGTCCACGTGCTCCAGCAGGTCGAGCGCGGCCCGGTGCTCGTTGAAGGTGTAGAGGTGCAGCCCGGGGGCGCCGGCGTCCAGGGCGGCGCGGGCCAGCCGCGCCGCGAAGGCCACGCCGGCGCGGTGCCGCTCGGCAGGACCGGGCG
>NZ_PDDL01000200.1:0-2669 GCF_020833785.1 Kocuria sp. CCUG 69068 | reverse complement strand
CCTGCTGCGCGCCGTCGCCGCCCCCGAGCCCGGGGGCGAGGACGCCGCGGCGGAGCCCTTCGCGGTGCCCGAGCCCCTCGTGGCGGCCGTCACCGCGTTCGCCTCCGGCCGGGGCGGGGAGGAGCTGCGCTGGGCCGGCCTGCGGGAGCTCGGCCCGGTGCTCCCGACCGGGGACACCTCGCTGCTCGTCACCGCCCAGTCCGTGGGACTGTGGCACCGGGATCACCCCCGGTGCCCGCAGTGCGGGGAGCCCACCGAGGTGATCCGGTCCGGCTGGGCCCGGCGGTGCCCCAACGACGAGTCGCTGCACTTCCCGCGCACCGACCCCGCGATCATCGTGGCGGTCAGTGACGGCGACCCCGACCCCGACCGGGAGCGGCTGCTGCTCGGCCGCTCCGCGCTCTGGAAGGGCAACCGGTTCTCGACCCTCGCCGGGTTCGTGGAGCCGGGGGAGTCCCTGGAGCAGGCCGTGGTCCGCGAGGTCGCCGAGGAGGCGGGCCTGACCGTGGGGGACGTGCAGTACCTGGGCTCCCAGCCCTGGCCGTTCCCGCGCTCCCTGATGCTCGGCTGCCGCGCCGTGGTGCGCTCCGGCGCGGCCGTCCCGGACGGCCAGGAGATCCTGGAGCTGCGCTGGTTCACGCGGGCTCAGCTGCGGGAGGCGGCGCGCACCGGGTCCGTGACCCTGCCCGGGCGGGTCTCGATCGCGCACGCGCTCATCGCGCACTGGCTCGGCGAGGACCTGCCGGAGACCGCGTGGTGACCAGCAGCGAGACCGGCACGGACGTGGAGTCGACCCTCGAGGAGCGCATCCTCGCCGGCCTGGACCCCGAGCAGCGGGAGGTCGCGACCACGCTGCGCGGACCCGTGTGCGTGCTCGCGGGCGCCGGCACGGGCAAGACCCGGGCCATCACACACCGGATCGCCTACGGCATCGCCACGGGCGTCTACACCCCGCAGAAGGTCCTGGCCCTGACGTTCACCGCCCGCGCCGCCAACGAGATGCGCAACCGGCTGCGCGAGCTCGGGGCCGCCGGGGTGCAGACGCGCACGTTCCACGCCGCGGCCCTGCGCCAGCTGCAGTACTTCTGGCCCCAGGCCGTGGGCGGGCCCCTGCCCGGGCTCGTGGAGCACAAGGCGCGGCTCATCACCGAGGCCGCGCAGAACATGCGCCTGTCCACGGACCGCGCGGCCGTGCGGGACCTCGCCGCCGAGATCGAGTGGGCCAAGGTCTCGATGCTGACCCCCGACACCTATCCGACGCGGGCGGCCGGGCGGGAGATGCCGCTGAACTACGACGTGCGCACGGTCCAGCGCCTGTACCAGTCCTACGAGGAGCTCAAGACCGACCGGCACCTGATCGACTTCGAGGACGTCCTGCTGCTCACGGTGGCCGTGCTCGAGGAGGACGAGCGCGTCGCCGCGACCGTGCGCGAGCAGTACCGGCACTTCGTGGTCGACGAGTACCAGGACGTCTCCCCGCTGCAGCAGCGTCTCCTCGACGCCTGGCTCGGGGGCCGGGACGACGTCTGCGTGGTGGGCGACGCCTCCCAGACGATCTACTCGTTCACCGGGGCCACCTCCCGGCACCTGCTCGAGTTCCCGGCCCGGCACCCGCAGGCGCGGGTGATCGAGCTCGTGCGCGACTACCGCTCCACCCCGCAGGTCGTGGAGACCGCCAATCGTCTGCTCGCGGCCCGCCGGCCGGCGCGGGGCTCGACCCCCGGCGCCTGGGCCACGCCGCTGCGCCTCGTGGCGCAGCGCCCGGACGGGCCGCCCCCGTCCTGGAACGAGTACGCGGACGACGAGGCCGAGGCGGCGGGGACCGCGGCGCGCATCCGGGACCTGGTCGACGACGGTGTGCCCGCGTCCGAGATCGCCGTCCTCTTCCGCACCAACGGGCAGTCGCAGGCCTTCGAGACCGCGCTCGCGGAGGCGGGCATCGGCTTCCAGCTGCGCGGCACGGAGCGGTTCTTCAACCGGCCGGAGGTCAAGCAGGCCGTGGTGCAGCTGCGCACGGCGGCGCGGGCCGCCGAGGCCTCGGACGAGCCCACGCGCCTGGTGCGCGACATCCTCTCCTCGCTGGGCTACTCGGACCGCGCGCCGCGCTCCACGGGCGCGGTGCGCGAGCGGTGGGAGTCGCTGGCCGCGCTGGTCTCCCTCGCGGACCGGATGGCCGCGGAGGCCGCCGCCCGCGAGGAGCAGTTCGTGCTCCCCGACTTCGCCGCGGAGCTCGAGCGGCGCATGGCCCAGCAGGACGCCCCGGTGATGAACGGGGTGACCCTGGCGTCCCTGCACTCGGCGAAGGGCCTCGAGTGGGACGCCGTGTTCCTGGCGGGCCTCAGCGAGGGGCTCATGCCGATCGGCTTCGCCGAGACCGCCGACGAGATCGACGAGGAGCGCCGGCTGCTCTACGTGGGCATCACCCGCGCCCGGGAGCACCTCGTGCTGTCCTGGACCCTGTCCCGCACCCCGGGCGGCCGGCCCACGCGCAAGCCCTCACGTTTCCTCGACGCCCTGCGGGAGACCGGCGGAGACCGCCCGGCCCCGCGCCGGTCCCGCCCGGGCGGCGCCCGCGCTCACGCCTGATCGAGCCCGCACAGGCACCGGCTCCGGTCCGGCTCCGGCCAGGACACCGCGTCCGGCCACGGCGGGGGCGTTGGTGAGGGTCT
>NZ_PDDL01000020.1:0-45297 GCF_020833785.1 Kocuria sp. CCUG 69068 | reverse complement strand
CCCCGGAGGGACGTCTGCATGGGGACCGACACGAGCCCGATCCCATGGCCCAGGACAGGGAGATCAGCTGTCCGTCAGCAGGGAGATACGTGTCCGCCTACAGGGAGATTGGCATGTCCGCTAGCAACCGCATCGGAGCGACTCAACGCGCCTTTGAAGTACATGTGACCACTCCCTGAAGAAGGACCCTAAATGAGGCGTCCAACTTCCGGGGACCAGTCCACTTTTGCGCCAATACTTCCCGAAAGGCGCCGACCTCTCAGCGTTCACTGCCGCAGAGCTCGACGCGGTCGCCGAGGAGCTCAACGACCGTCCCCGCAAACGCCTAGAGTTCCAGAAACCGATCGAAGTGATCGGCGACCTGCTGTTGCAATGACCACCAGAATCCGCCGTTCCTCGTCCGCACCAGCCGTGTCTGAGGCATCAGTTCACCCGCGGCCCGGCGGTGCGACGCCGCAGCGCGAGCGGCAGAGTCAGCAGTGAGATCGCTCCCGTCATCAGCAGCGCGGTGCTGAACGAGGTGCCCGCGGCGACCATGCCCACCAGGACCGACCCGAGGCCGGTCCCGATGTCGAAGCCGATGTTCCACACCGCACTGGCAGTACCGTAGTGCGGTCGGCTGACGGCGTGGAAGGTCACGACCAGGGTGAGGTTCTGCAGACCGCCGTAGCTGATGCCCACCATCGCTGCTCCGATCAGCAACATCGGGGCCTCGGTGGCCTGGGGATCGCGGACCGCCCAGGCGATGGTCGTCATGCCGGCCGTGGTCAGCAGCACCAGCGGCGCGATGAACCGGCGTGGACCGTACCTGTCGGACAGTGCGCCGATCCGCCACCGGGTGAGTGCGGCGGCGAGGTTCATCAGCAGCAGCGCCAGGGCGGTCAGCGCGGCACTGCTGCTCATCTGGGCCATGAAGGTGATCAGCGCGCCGCCGGCCAGGGTGACTCCGGTCAGCAGCGCCATCGGAGGGAGGAGGCGCAGGTAGGGCGCACGCTCATCCTCCTCGTCCCCCTCCGGGACGCCGTCCAGCATCCGGGCCAGACCGATCGCGGGCACGACGGCGACAACGGGCAGGGCTGCCAGGGTGAACACGACCCAGAATCCGAGCTGTTCGGCGATCCAGGGTCCCGCCGACAGGAACAGGATCTGCGGTCCCGCGATCGCCAGGCCGTAGGCACCGATCGCCTTCCCGCGACGCTTTGGCTCCACCAGCTCGGCCACCAGGGCACTGCCGGTCACGGTCAGCACGCCGAAACCGAGCCCGCGCACCGCGGAGAGCGCCAGGGTCGGCCCCAGGGCGTCGCTGAGGCCGTGGGCCAGGGCGGGCAGTCCCAGCAGGAGCATGCCCGCCACGAGGACCGGCGCCCAGCCGAAGCGGCGCAGGGCCCTGGGGACGAACAGCTGGGTGAGTACGGTGAAGAGCATGAGCACGCCGTTGACCAGCCCCGCGCCGGCGGTGTCGGCGCCGCCGTGCACCGCCCACAGTGGCGCGACGGCCAGCAGCGCGGCATACCCCGAGAAGCCCAGGGCGGTCATCGTCAGCATCAGCGGCATCCCGGGCGCCCGCCAGACCGAGTTGTTCACCATCGATCGTGGCCCGTGACGACGGCCCCGCCCTCGTGGCGCGCCTCAGCGGGGGCTGGGCTCCCGGTGCGGCGATGCGGCTCTGCGGGTGACTGCTGGTCGCGGACAATGATGATCGACATGATGACGCCAGCCTATGTCCGGCATCCTTCGATCCCTCGACCTGGGGGATCGCGACAGGGCCGGTCGCCAGCACGGGTGCCGGGCCGGCCCGGTTCTCGCTGACCGTCTTCGAACCGGGCTTGGGCCCGGGACACCACCAGGAGGTTTCCCGTGACTGAACCGAACACGCTGGTGCGGTTGCTCGAGGAGGCCTGGGTCGAGGCCGAGGTGTTCGCGCTGCACCCGGACTACCGGGCCGTGCTGCTGGCCGTCGACGGGCTCGTGCCGGGCCCCAGTGATGCGGCCGGTGAGGCGCTGCGAGGGAGGCCGAGGCCGCCACCGCCCGCGCCCTGACCGGCTACCACGGGGCGCCGCGGCTGGTGCGCGCCACCGGCCAAGAGCCCTTCGACACGGTGGCCGGCGGTGTACCGGTGATCGAGCACCCCGAACCGGGCGAGGTGGTGTGGTGCGACGAGGCCGGGGTGACCTGCCGGCGCTGGAACTGGCGCCAGGGACGGCGCCCCCAGTTGCGTGAGGACACCACCACGGCCCTGTTCATCGTCGACGCCCTGGCGCCCATGACGGACGAGGCCCGGTACGCCGCCGCCGAGGACCTCGCCACCCGCCTGGCCGACCTCGGCCCCGATGTGCGGAGCGCTCGCCGCCTGCTCACTGCCGGCGACCGGCACACCCCAGGAGACCCGTCATGACCATTCGATTCCCTTCCCCCACGGCGGTGCCGCCGCGATCCGCCATCCGTGCCACCGAAGGAGACAGCACCATGTTCACCGGCCTGAGCGCCTTCCCCCTCACACCCCTGGCCAACGATGCGGTGGACGAGTCCGCGTTCGCGGGCCTGATCCGACGGCTGGCGGCGGCGCAGGTGGACTCCATCACCGCCCTGGGCTCCACCGGTTCCTACGCCTACCTCAGCACCGAGGAACGACGCCGTGTCGCCCACCTGGCCGTCGAGCACGCCGGGGACGTCCCGGTGTTCGTCGGCATCGGGGCCCTGCGCACCTCCCAGGTCCTCACCCATCTCGAGCACGCCCAGCAGGCCGGAGCCGCCGCGGTGCTGCTGGCCCCGATGAGCTATCAGCCGCTGACCGACGACGACGTGGTCGGGCTCTTCGACACCGTCACCGCGCACTCCTCGGTGCCGGTGATCGTCTACGACAACCCGGGCACCACCCACGTCACCTTCAGCACCGAGCTCTACGGCCGCATCGGGCAGCTGACCGGTATCGCCTCCCTCAAGATCCCCGGCGTGCCCGCCGACCCCCAGCAGGCCCGGGCGCGGGTGCGCGAGATCCGCGCGGTGGTCCCGGCCCACGTGAGCATCGGCATCTCCGGGGACGCCACGGCCGCCGCCGGACTGAGCGCCGGCTGCGACGCCTGGTACTCGGTCCTCGCCGGCACCCTGCCGGACCCGGCCCTGCGCATCGCCCGGGCCGCCCTGGCCGGACGGGCCGAGGAGGCCGTGGCCGCCTCCGACCGGCTGGCACCGCTGTGGGAGCTGTTCGGCGAGTTCGGGAGCCTGCGGGTCGTGGCCGCGGTCGCCGAGCAGCTGGACCTGGTCCCCAGGGCCTGTCTTCCGCTGCCCCTGCAGGGCCTCGACGAGGGGCAGCGCGAGCGGGTGGCCCGGGTGGTCGGCGACCTCGGACTCGACGATCAACCCTGACAACCGGCTTCTCCCAGGGCGAGATCGTCGGGATGCAGCACTGGCACGATACGTCTTCGCCGCGACCCTGGTGCGCAGCGCCGACGGGGGAGCGGTGGTCGCCATCGTGCTCCTGGCCCGGGGCGGCGGACCCCCTCATGCGCGCCCTCGCCGTCCTCGCTGCCACAGCCAGCATCGTCGATCGATCCCGCCCGCGCTGAACCAGGCCACAGCCCACGCCGCCCCCCGCTTCCCATAGGGCCCGCTACCGGTCACTGCCCACGAGAACGACGTCACCGTTGAGGTTTCGTTCCGGTATGGGCCCAGGCGTTGGCGTGGCTATGTCTTGGCCGGGGGTGCTTGATCGGCAGTAGCGGCTGGGTCGGGGCGGCCGAGGGTTTCGACCGCGGTCATGAAGGCCTCCCACTGGTCGTTCAGTTCGTGGAGCTGTTCGAGTCCTGCGGTGGTCAGTGCGTAGACCTTCCGCGCGGGGCCCGGTCCGCTCTGCTCCCACCGTGCGGTGATCGCACCATCGTCTTCGAGCCGTCCGAGGGCGGGATAGAGCTGAGCTCCCTTGATGGGTTGAAGTCCTGCCGAGACGAGCGCCTGGGAGATCCCGTACCCGTGCCGCGGTGCCACCGCGAGCACACGGAGGAGGAGCATCGGCAGGGATGCGCGCTGCCACGCGGGGAGGGTCATTGCCTCGCCCTCCAGGGTCGGTCGCCCCAAGCGGTGCCCAGCACCACGGCCGCGGACAGCACGAACGCCAGCGCGACCGGGATCGTCAGCGCCCCCCAGCTGTGGGCGGTGACGATGAGGGCGGCGATGACCAGGGGTGTGAGCGTGCCGGCGAGTGTGAGGACCCACCAGCGCCGTGTCCGAGCGATCCGATGGGTCGCGGCCAGATCGCGCGCCAGCACCAGCGGGTGCCCGAACTCGGCGTAGGCCGAGGTGCCGGACAGCTCCAGGGCCTGCTCGATCTCGGTGACGTGGTCCCGAACGGATCTGGAGGGCACCAGGCGGGTGCGCAGCCCGCTGGTGAAGCGACGCAGCCACTGCTCGTCGTTCCATTCCTGGCGAAGCACCTGTTGCGGCATCCGCTGGGAGACCGCCAGCAGGACCACCCCGGGGGTGAGCATCGCCGAGGCCAGCAGTACCACGGGGACATCGCGTGCCGCGTAGTGCCCGGATCCCAGGTTTGCCGCGAAGGCGATTCCCGCGACGACGACCGCGCCGAGGACGACAGAGACGCTGATCGTCACCCCCGCTCGGCCGGCAACGAATAGAGCTCGAAGCACCACCCACCCGAGGAAGGCCAGGAGCACACTGGCGGCGACGAGCACATGGGTGATGTCGACGTCGATGGACCACCCGTGGCGCAGGACCATGAGCAGCGCCGCGACAGCGCTGATGCCCGTCAGCCTGCCGCCGATCTCCTGCAGTACCGGCCGCAGCCCTGCGCCGAGGGAAGTTCGTACCTCTTCCTCGACTGTCGCAAGTTCAGCGGCATCTTCCGTGGCCAGTGCCGTGGGATCACCGAAGAGCTCGGCAGCAGAGACCTGGGCCACCCGGACCGCGTCGAGCAGCTCGTGCTCACGTTCCTGGAGCGAGGACTCCGGGACGTGCTTGCCCGTCATCACCGTTCGGTAGCGCGAAGCCCATCCCCGGTCCTGCGCCGACCACTGATCCGCATCCATGCTGGCCACCTTGTATCTAGGTCAAAAACGTATCTACATACAAGCACGAGGCGGCGGTGTTGGCAACGTCCTGCCGGTCGGGTGTGGCGGATGGGTCTGTGGCAGGGCGTGCGCCCGATCTCCACCGACTCCCAGTTCCGCAGCGCCCTACAGTTGATCTAGAGGCGGGGAGCCGGCCACCCAGGTCGCCCGCCATCTGGACATCTCTGGAGCGGCCTTGTACCCCCGGATACTGGGATCGGCCATCTGGATGCCGCTGCGGACGCACGGCACTCCTGCGGGACCATGCCGTCCTGAGGGCCACGCACCGATTCCATCGAATACTCCACCCTCGGTGGAGCAGAGGAGGGACAACTCTTGGTGAAGGCTCCGGTTCGCGAGAAGCGGAAGCGCATCCTGGCGACGATCGCCTGGGCGTCTTTCCCGGTCTCCACCGCGCTGACGCTGATGCTCCTCGATTGGCAGGGCACGGGAGTGGCCAAGCCGCTGTGGACGTTCGCGCTGCCCCCGGTCAGTGGACTGGTGGGTGGCATTGCCGGATTCCGCGCGCAGAAGGAGATTCTGGGGGCTGTGGCTGTCGCCTTCGGTCTGCTCTGCGTTCCGGTGGCGATCTTCGTCGTCGGACTGGTCTACGGGCCCTGACCATGAGCACGATGGCGATCCGCAGCTCGGGTTCCCGACGGGTGCTGCACGGCAGTCGCCGTTGAGGGTCCGTCCTTCGGAACATGAAGACGCGTCGGCAGGACCGGATTGCCGCGGCTCGGTACGATGCACCACATGTCCATCAAGTTCGAGAACGTCGGTATCGCCGTCCGTGACCTCGACGCGGCGATCGCCTTCTTCACCGACCTCGGACTGACCGTCCTGGGCCGGGACACGGTCAGCGGGGAGTGGGCGGACACCGCCGTCGGCCTCGACGGCAACCACGTCAACATCGCCATGCTCCAGACCCCGGACGGCAACGGTCGCCTCGAGCTCTTCGAGTACATCCACCCGGAGGCGATCGAGACACAGCCCACCCGACCCCACGAGATCGGGATGCACCGCGTCGCCTTCTCCGTCGACGACATCGACGACGCCCTCGAGATCGCCGCGAGGCACGGCTGTCACCCCCTGCGCGGGGTAGGGACCTACGGGGACGCCTACAAGCTCGCCTATGTCCGCGGCCCCAGCGGCATCATCGTGATGCTCGCCGAGGAACTGCACAGCCACTGACGACGGGTCGATTCGGACGTCGCCAGAGGTTCTCGCCCTGCAGTTCCCAGCCGGCTTCCTCGAGGGGGCCGATCGAGGGGTCCTCGATGCCGGGCACCTGCGCGAACCGTCCTGACATGCGCCTATTCTCCGGGTGCGGCCGGGCCCGGTCGCCCGGCCCGATGTGCTCGTGCGTCCGGGTCGTCCAGGGGCTGCGCACCGCCGGCCGTGCCGTGCATCCGGATCAGCCCGGTGGCGCCGTCGATGGTGACCACCTGGCCCTCGGTCAGCAGGGTGGTGGCGTCGGGCACGCAGATGACGGCCGGGATGCCGTACTCGCGGGCCACGGTCGGGCCGTGGGCGATCGTGGAGCCGGTCTCCGTGATGAGTCCGCCGAGGGTCAGGAACAGCGGGGTCCAGCCCGGGTCCGTGGTCGGGGCGACGAGGATGTCACCGGGCTGCAGCCTCGCCTCCGACGGGTGGTGGACGATCCGCACCGGCCCGGTCACGATCCCGGTGGCCGCCGGCTGGCCGATCAGCACGTCCGGCCCGTGCTCGGGCGCGGTGTCGTCGGGCAGGGCCTGGGGGTTCGTGCCGTCGGACAGCAACAGGCCCGGGACCTGCCGCCGTCGGGCCTCGCGGTGGTGCTCCCGGCGCCGACCGGCCACCACCGCGCGGAGGTCCGTGCCGTGCGAGGCGTCGAGGGCCTCGTCCAGGGTCAGGAACATGATGTCGTCCGGCTGCTCCAGCAGGCTGCGCCCCGTGAGCTCGGCCCCCGCGGCGAGCAGCTGCCGGCGCACCTCGGCCAGCGGGGTCAGCCAGAGGAACTTCGGCAGCTCGCGCAGGCCGGCCAGCTCCCGACTGCGGCGCAGCATGGACCCGGCGAGGCGGGCCCGCAGCGGCCGGGTGCGCCTGGCGCGTGCGACGAGGTCAGCCAGGGCGGCCTCGGCCTCGACGGCGGCGCGGGCGAACCGGGCCGGCGGGGCCTGGTCCGGGTCGGTCACCTGCAGGTACCCGGCCAGGGCGGCGAACACGGGAGTGGGGTCGTCGGCCCACCGGGGGGAGCCGACGTCGATCTCGGCGCTGCCGCGGATCCCGTACTCCGCCAGGAAGGCCGTCAGGCCGAACTCGGGCAACTCGCCGCGCGAGAAGCGCGCGGCGAGCTCGTCCGGGGCGGCGCCGACCAGCAGATCGCGGTGCGGGCGGGCGGCCTCGGCCACGGACCAGAGCTTCAGGTCCATCTGGGTGGTGACGTTGTGGGGCATCCCGCGCAGGGTCGCGTTCAGCTCGCCGGGCTGCAGGATGCCGCCCAGCACCCAGCCCGCCACCCCCTGGGCGATGAGCGCCGCCCACAGGGGCGGCAGGGAGCGCATCATCGGTCCGGTCATCGTCGCGTCCTGCAGACCGGCGGCGGAACGGACCCTTTCCGCCGTGTCCGCCGGTTCGGTCCGGGGCTGCCGGCGGACCTGCTCGAGTTCGTGGAATGCGCGCTCGCGGGCGGCGGCGGGCCGGGCCAGGGCCCGCAGCGCGCCGAGCAGCGAGGCGGGCACGGTGGCCAGGAGCAGCCGCGCGGTCGCACCGGCGGAGAACACGCGCTGGCCGGGACGGGCGGAACGGGGCGCGTAGCGGGGGTCGTCCAGGACGCGCCGCACGCCCCGCGCCACGGCCGGACCGTAGACCTGCACCATCTCGGGGACGCGGGAGTGCAGGCGCGGGCTGCGGACGAGGCCGGTGAGGTCCATGAACAGCCGGCCGCCGATCTCGACGAGGAACGGATCCACCACGGCGTCGTCGACGCCGATGATCTGCAGCCAGCGGCGGGTCGTCTCCCGCAGCACGGACACGCCCATGGGGGTGACCGGGCGCCGCAGGCCCTGCATGTGGCCGACCTCCATGTAGACCCGCGGGTCGCCCTGCACCGGGTCGGTCCCGGCCGGGAGCGGGAAGAGCGTGGTGATGGGCCGGGACTGCAGCAGCCAGAGCGTGCCCTCGGCGTCGTAGGCGAACTCGATGTCCTGCGGGCTGCCGAGGGCGCGCTGGACCCGCTGCCCGGTCGCCTGGAGCTCGCGGAGCTGGTCGGGGGAGAGGCAGCCGTGCTCCTGTGTCCCGGGGAGCGGACCCTGGCCGGGCAGGACGTAGTGGTCGGTGTCCATGGTGCCGTCCACGACTCCGGTGCCCAGCCCCGGGACCGCGTCGATGACGGTCTCCGTGCGGGTGCCGGTCAGCGGGTTGGCCGTGAACATCACCCCGGCGGCCGCCGGGGTGATCATGCGCTGCACGACGACGGCCATCGCGAGGTCGCCGGTCTCCAGCCCCTGACCGGCCCGGTAGGCGACGGCGCGCTCGCTGTGCACGGAGTCCCAGCAGTGCCGGACGGCCTCGAGCAGTGCGTCCCCGCCCTCGACGTCGAGGACGGTGTCCTGCTGGCCCGCGAAGCTGGCGTCCGGCAGGTCCTCGGCCGTGGCGCTGGAGCGGACGGCGACGGGACCACCGCCGAGGTGCTCGTAGGCCGTCAGCACCGCCCGCTCGGGGACGGCGCCCGAGCGGTAGGCCTCGGTGGTCAGGCAGAACCCGTCCGGCACGCGCTCGCCCGCGGACAGGAGGGCTCCGAGACCGACGGCCTTGCCCCCGACGAGCGCGGTGGTCGCCGAGGTGATGTGGGCCAAGTCGATCACGTCCATGGGATGCCTCTCTGGTGCCCCGGGGCCGGCGGGAGGTGCCGAACGGGCAGCGCCATGGGGCGTCCGGTGGCCCGTTCACAGCCGATGATCCGGTCCGCCGATCGGCAGGTCAACCTCCCCGTGCCGTGAGGCACGAGCGTGACGGCGCGGCGGTGCCGGTGGTCGACACGGACCGGTTCCGCCGGCGTGGCCGGTCTGTCCGCGGGGGGCGTTCCGGTCGGCCGCGCGGGGAGCCCGCTCAGATCCAGGAGGCGAGCACGGGGACGGTGGTCATCAGTCCCAGTGCCACGAAGACCGCCCCGGAGGTGAGCTCGATCCTGCGGGCCACGGTGGGACGGTTGAGCCAGGTGCCGGCGGTGTGGGCGGCCAGGGCCACGAGGAGCAGGTAGACCCCGATGGTGGCCGCCACCGTCCCGCCCATCACCACCACGACGAACAGCGCCCCGGCCCCGGGCGGGGTGAACTGGGGCAGCAGGGCCAGGAAGAACAGCCCGGTCTTCGGGTTGGTGAGGCAGCACACCAGCCCTGCGGCGAACGCCGATCGCGCCCTCGGCTCGGAGGGCTCCCGGCGGTCCGGGGCGGCGGTGACGGTCGACCCCGCGGTCCGTGCCCGGCCCACGGTCATCGGCACGGCGGCGGCCGGGGCGGGAGCGTGGGCGGTGATCGCCCGGTAGCCCAGGTAGAACAGGTAGGCGCCCCCGAGGATCCGCAGAGCCTGGAAGGCGGCCGGGGAGCTGTCCAGGAAGGCGGCCACGCCCACCGCGACCAGCCCCGCCCAGGCGAAGACCCCCACCGCGGACCCGGCGGCGGCCAGCATCCCGGCCCGGCGCTGCCGCAGGGCGTAGCCCAAGGTCAGGACGGTGTCGGGTCCCGGGGTGAGGGCCAGGACCACGGCCACGCCCAGCAGGGCCAGATAGCTCGAGGTGTCCACGGCAGCTCCTTGTCGGTCAGTGGTCCGCAGACCTCTACCGTGCCACCGCGTCACCCTTCAGCACCAGCAATGATTTCCGTCGTATTGGCAGGTGAAAGCGTACGATCGGGACATGCTCGATCCGCACCGGCTCACCATCCTGCGCGCGGTCATCGCCGCCGGCTCGATCCACGCCGCCGCCCGGAACCTCCACCTGGCCCCGGCCACCGTCAGCCAGCACCTCCGCGCCCTGGCCCGGCAGACCGGGCTGGTGCTGTTCGAGAAGAGCGGCCGGGGCATCGAGGCGACCCCGGCCGCCCGGCACCTGTGCGAGGCCAGCGCGGACACCCTCAGCAGCCTGGAACGCCTCGAGCGCACCGTGGAGGATCTGCGGCAGGGCCGGGCCGAGCAGATCGCCGTCGCCTGCTTCGCGTCCCTGGCCGAGGCCTGGATGCCCGGGGTGGTGCTCGCCCTGCGCGCTCGGTCCCCGGACGTGGTGGTGGAAATCAGCATCAACGAGCTGCACTCCACCGGAGGCCGCCGGGCCCCCGACGTCGACGTGCGCAACGAGTCCCTCGACGGGCCCCTCGTCCACCTGGAGGGATACCAGCGCCATGCCCTGCACGAGGAGGACTTCTGCGTGGTGCTGCCGGTCGACCACCCGCTGGCCGCACGCCCCGCGGTGACGATGGCCCAGCTGCGCGACGAGCCCTGGATCGACCACGACATCCACGACGGCCCCACCGGGCGCATCATCACCCGCGCCTGTCACGCCGCCGGCTACACCCCGCACTACGTCGCCCGTCTCGTCGACCACCATGCGGCCACCAGCCTCGCCGCGGCCGGGCTGGGCATCACGGTGCTGCCCCGGATCGCGCTCGCCGGGCTGCCGGCGGCTCTCACCTCGAGGCCGCTGGTCGACCCGGCCGTGCACCGGCGCATCGTCGCCCACACCCGCACCCACCCCACCCGGGCGCGGCTGATCCACACGGCCCTGACGGCGCTGCGCGAAGCCGCTCGACGGAGCCGCCCGGCACCACCGGACGAGCACTGACTCCGCGACCGCTCGGACGGACTCCGTGCTCGCATCGCGCCCCCGACGCCGGACGCGGACGGCAGGACGCCCGCTCAGGGCTGTGCTCCGGTGCGCGTGTGGCGCAGCACCGGGCGCCTGGCCCGGGGGAGTCCTTCGACGACGAGCTCGTAGGCGTTCAGCACCAGCTCCTCGACGAGGTCCGGGGTGATCCCCGGGCCGGCGGCGAGGGAGATCCAGTGCTGCTTGTTCATGTGGTAGCCGGGGGTGATCGTGGGGAACTCCTGGCGCAGCGCCATCGCGTGCGGGGGCTCGCACTTGAGCGTCACGATCGGCTTCCCGGGTGCTTCCGTGGTCATCAGGAAAATCTTGCCCACGACCTTGAACACCTCGTGGTCCGGGCCGAAGGGGCAGGTGTGCGTCACGGCCGGCAGTCCGGCGGCCGCCTCCATGGCGATCTGCTGAAGTCTCGTCCCGTCCACGCCGCTGCTATCCGCGGGACCGGGGGTGGCGGACCTCGTAGCCGACCTGGACCATGCCGTTGTCGAAGCGACGCTCCCGGAGGAGGCGCAGCTCCAGGGACAGTCCGTCGGGGAAGACCGGGGTGCCGCCGCCCACCGTGACCGGGCACAGCAGCAGCTCGACCACGTCGACCAGCCCCAGCCGCAGGGCACTGCCGGCCAGGGTCGGGCCCTCGATCGTGAGGTCGCCGGACGCCTCGGACCTCGCGCGCTCGAGAGCCGCGGCGGTGAACTCCCGCTCGAGCCGGGTGCGTTCGGTCCAGGTCCGGCCGAGGGAGGAGGAGAAGACGATCTTCTCGGCGCGCTTCCAGGTCTCCGCGAAGCGCGCCGACTCCGGGGACCATGTCGCCGCGGACGGGTCGGTCTCCCAGACGGCCATGGTCTCGTACATGCGCCTCCCGTAGAGGTAGGTGCTGACCGGTGCCAGGTCCGTGGTCAGGGCGGCGACGACGGCCTCGTCGGGCACGGCCCAGGAGAAGCTGCCCTGCTCGTCCGAGTTGTAGCCGTCCAGCGAGGAGGCGACGGAGTAGATCACTTTCCCCATGCCCCCACTCAACCCGCCGGAGCCGCCCGGGCACAAGAGGGGCAGCGGATCCGAGGTCCGTCGTGCGTCCAGCGGCGGGTCGTCAGCAGTGCCCGTCCCGGTCCTCGCCGCGTCGGGTCGCCTCCGCTTGCGCGGCAGCACGCACGTGCGGGTCGGTGGCGTTCTCGGCCGCGTGGCGACGGTCGGCGGCGCTCAGGTGGTCGCTGCCGAGCGCGGCAGCCGCCACGTCGACGTCGCTGTGGTGCAGGGCGATGTCGAGCAGCTCCGCCGTGTCCGTCAGCTCCTCGACCCCGTCGGTGGTCCAGGCCTGGACCCGGCGTCGGTGGTCGGCCTCCTTCTGCGCCAGCTGCCGCATCAGCTCGCCCGTGTTGATCACAGAGGTGATGGGCTGGGAGTCGTCGTGCTTCGTCACCGTGTCCTCCTGGGGGTCCGTCCGTGGTCCTTCCATTCATAGCCCACGACGCCGTCCCATGTGCTGAATCGGCCGTCACCGGAGGCGGAAAGGAGCCCCGCGGGCCCGGGGCCGCCGCGTCGCGGAGCCCCGGGCTGCGGTTCCTGCGAGACCAGCCGCTCCCGCGTGTCGTGCTCCGGCCCGGCGATCTCCCGCCGCCGCTTCACGGTCGCCCACTGATCGCCGGACCCCGAACAGGGTCCCTCCGCCCGCACCGGGTGGCGGGGCCCCCGAAGTGGAAGAACGGTGCGGGAGTCAGCGGACTTCGCGGAGGGAGCCGTCGGTGACGTCGTAGACGAAGCCCCGCACGCTGTCCCGGTGCGGGATGAAGGGGTTCTCGGTGATCCGCGCCATGGACCGGCGGACGTCGTCGTCGGGATCGGTGAAGGACTCCGGTGACCACGGCGGGCGCATCCCGGTGTCGGCCTCGATCTGTGCCGTGAAGGCGTCGTCGGTGAAGGTGAGCATGCCGCAGTCGGTGTGGTGGATGAGGATGATCTCCCGGGTGCCCAGCAGGCGCTGGCTGATGACCAGGGACCGGATCTCGTCGTCGGTGATCACCCCGCCGGCGTTGCGGATGACGTGGGCGTCGCCCTCGCTCAGGCCCAGCAGTCCGTAGGGGTTGAGCCGGGCGTCCATGCAGGCCACGACCGCCACCGGCAGGGCCGGGGGCATGGGCAGATCCCCCTTGGTGAAGGCGGCGGCGTAGGCTTCGGCGTGGTGCAGGAGGTCGTCGGTGGCGCTCATGGCGGGTCCTTTCCTCGGCGGGTGCGGCGGACCGCGTCCCGGGGGCCGGCTTCGGTCCCCGGTGTCCCCGGGCGCTGCGGTCCGACCCATCCGGAGCCGCCCGGTCCGCTCCTCACCCTAGGACCGGGCGTCGCCCGTGCACACCCCTCCCGTGGTCATCGTTCGCGACGCGGAGGCCGGTTCCGGGGCCCGGCGCTGCGACCGGCTCCTCACTCCGGACCGCCCCGCAGCACGTCCACGTGCACGTGGTCGAGGTGGCGCAGGATCTCGTTGCCGGGCTCGGGCGCGTCGTAGTCCCGCCACCGCCCCCGCGAGCTGTGCGCGCTCCAGAAGCGGTCGTCGAAGATGACGTACTGGACGTCCAGGTCCTCGGCGTGCGCGACCAGCCAGTGGGCCAGCAGCCACCCCTCGCGCCGGTTCTCCTCGGTCACGGGGCGGAAGAAGACGTCGACGGCGCGGCCGTCGTAGTGCGTCGACTCCTCGCCGTGGCCCTGGCCGACGCCGCCGGGGGCGAACCCGCCCAGACTCTGCTCTCCGAACACCTCGGTCATCGCTGCGCGCACCCGCTCGGCGCGCGGGGTCAGGCCGGTTGCGGTCAGCTGCTGCTGCGGCAGGTCGTCGGCCGCTGAGCCCCGGCAGCTCAGGCTCGCGCCGGCGTCCTCGGGTGGTCCGTCGGCCAGGCGCCGCAGCACCGCCGGGTCGAGGCCGGAGGTGTCCGGGGCCTCCACCCCGCGGGCGGCGAGCGCCACCGCGGTCGTGGCCCGCTTTGCCTCCTCGCGGTCGAGCCAGACCGCTCCGTCCGCGGTCTCGACGACGCACTCGGCACCCCAGGTCAGCCCGCCGTCTCCGGTGCGCAGGCCGCTGATCAGGCCGGGCCCGAGGAACACCAGTGCTCCCGCCAGCATCCCGAGCACGAGAAGCAGTGTGAGGAGCGAGCGCAGGGGGCGGCTCCGGTCCCGGTGCGCCGTGCCGGCGGTTCTGGCGGCGATGATGCACCTGCTTCCGCTCGGGGTGTGGGGATGCCTGCTCCAGCACAGCAGGCGGACCTGGCGAGAACCTGCACGAGACGTGCAGGAAACCGGCTCGTGATCCCTTGACAGCCCGGTGTGATCCGTATCATGCTGGACCCCATGAACCTGTCAGACAGCCGGACAGCCGGACAGCCGGTGGAGCGCTTCAGTGCGGCGGAGGCCGTCTTCAAGGACCTGCTCGCGCAGATCCGGGAGGGGCGCCTCGCCGTGGGGGAGAAGTTGCCCTCGGAGGCTGCGCTGGCCCAGGGGTACGGCGTGAGCCGGTCCGTGATCCGCGAGGCGCTGCGCTCCTGCGCGGCGCTGGGCCTGACCGTCAGCCGCACCGGCAAGGGGACGTTCGTCGTCTCCCAGCGGGTGGCCGAGGACCTGGCCCTGGGCGCGTACTCGGCCCGGGACCTGCACGAGGCCCGGCCGCACATCGAGGTCCCCGCGGCCGGTCTCGCCGCGCGCCGCCGCACCGAGGAGGACGTGCGCTTCCTGCAGGACGTCGTGGCGGCGATGGCGGCCGAGGACGACCCCCAGGCCTGGGTCGAGCTGGACACCAGCTTCCACGCCGCCGTCGCCCGGATCAGCCACAACCGGGTGTTCGAGAAGGTCATCGCCGACATCCGCGAGGCGCTCTTCCACCAGTCCGAGACCCTCAACGTGGTGGCGGCCCGCCAGAAGCGCTCGGACGAGGAGCACCTGCGCATCTTCCACGCGATCCGCGACGGCGCGGCCGACGAGGCGGAAGCGGCCATGCAGGACCACCTCGCGGCCGTGCGCGGCGCCCTCGGCGCCATCACCGGCGAGTAGCCCGCCGGCCGTCCCGGCCGCTGTTCCGGCCTCCCCGGCCTCCGCCCGGGCAGCCGCGGTCCTCGCCCTGCTCGGCCGTCCTCCTGCCCTCGACCCTGCCCTCCGTTCCGCGCGGGGCGCCCTCCGGCGCCTCCCTCCGGCGCGCGCCCTCGCCCGCACCGATCACCTCCAGCAAGGACCCAGCATGACCACCGCAGCCCTCGGGGCACCCCTGTCCACCGCCCGCCCGCAGCACGTGCCCGTCGCCGAACAGGTCCGCGACGGCGTCGTCGAGAGCGTCCACCACGGCTCGCTCGTGGCCACGGATGCCGCCGGGCGGATCCTGCTCGAGGCCGGAGACCCCCTGGCCCTCTTCTACCCCCACTCCTCCCTCAAGCCGCTGCAGGCGGTGGCCATGCTCCGCGCCGGCCTCGAGCTGCCCGGGCCCCTGCTGGCACTGGCCGCGGCCAGCCACTCCGGGGCGCCCCGGCACCGGGACGGCGCGCGCCGCATCCTCGCCGGCCACGGCGCGGACGAGACCGCCCTGGAGAACGTGCCCGACCTGCCGTACGGGCCCGCCGAACGGGCCGCCGCCCTGCGCGCCGGCGAAGGGCCCACCCGCTTGGCCCAGAACTGCTCCGGCAAGCACGCCGCCATGGTCGCCACCTGCCGGGTCAACGGCTGGCCCGTGGCCGGCTACACCGACCCCGGCCACCCGCTGCAGCTGCTGATCGGCGAGGTCGTGGCGGAGCTGACCGGCGAACCGCTGGGGCCCGGCAGCACCGACGGCTGCGGCACCCCCCTTCACGCCGTCACCCTCCGGGGTATGGCCACCGCCTTCGCCCGGCTGGCCTCCGCCGCCCCGGGCACGCCCGAGGCCTGGGTCGCGTCCGCCATGACCGGGCACCCCGAGCAGGTGGCCGGCGAGGGCCGTGACGTCACGGAGATCATGCGCAGGGTCCCCGGTCTGCTCGCCAAGGACGGCTTCGAGGGCCTTCAGCTCGTGGGCCTGCCGGACGGGCGCGGTCTGGCCGTGAAGATCGCCGACGGCGCCGACCGCGCCCGGATGCCGGCGACCGTGCAGGCCCTGCAGCGGCTCGGGGTGGACCCCGCGGCGCTCGCCGGCCTGGGCCGGGTCCCCGTGCTCGGCGGGGGCCGCACCGTGGGGTCGCTGCACGCCGTCGCCCTCGCCGCCGCCCCCTGAGCCACTGCTCGCTGTCCCTCCCGCTCCATGAGAGACCGCCCTCGTCCCGCTGACCCACCGTCCCGCTGACCCACCGTCCCGCTGACCCACCGTCCCGCTGCCGTCCACCACCTCGTGATACCCGAGAGAACCGAGAGAACCATGACCGCTCCCGCCTTCCGCACCGAGCACGACCTGCTCGGCGACCGCCAGGTCCCCGCCGACGCCTACTGGGGCGTGCAGACCCTGCGCGCCGTGGAGAACTTCCCCATCACCGGCCTGCCCCTGGGCGGCCACGCCCACCTGGTGCGGGGACTGGCGGCCGTCAAGCTCGCCGCCGCCCGCGCCAACCACGAGCTCGGGCTGCTCGACACCGCCCGGGCCGACGCCGTCGTGGGGGCCTGCCAGGAGATCCTGGACGGGCGCCTCCACGAGCAGTTCCGCGTGGACGTGATCCAGGGCGGCGCCGGCACCTCCTCCAACATGAACGCCAACGAGGTGATCGCCAACCGGGCCCTGGAGCTGCTGGGCGCCGGGAAGGGGGAGTACACCCGGCTGCACCCCAACGACCACGTCAACCTGTCGCAGTCCACCAACGACGCCTACCCCACGGCCGTGAAGATCGCCACGATCACCGGCGTGCAGGAGCTGCTGGCG
The DNA here is from genome assembly GCF_020833785.1 of Kocuria sp. CCUG 69068. Classification (NCBI taxonomy): domain Bacteria; kingdom Bacillati; phylum Actinomycetota; class Actinomycetes; order Micrococcales; family Micrococcaceae; genus Kocuria; species Kocuria sp. CCUG 69068. The sequence continues at coordinate 28,528 of NZ_PDDL01000020.1, read as the reverse complement.
GCCCTGGAGGTGCTGGAGGACGCCTTCGCGGCGAAGTCCCGCGAGTTCCGCACCGTCGTGAAGATGGGCCGCACCCAGCTGCAGGACGCCGTGCCCATGACCCTGGGCCAGGAGTTCGGCACCTACGCCGTGATGATCCGGGAGGACCGCCAGCGCCTCGCCGAGGCGAGCCTGCTGGTCCACGAGATCAACCTCGGGGCGACGGCGATCGGCACCGGGCTCAACGCCCCGGACGGCTACGCCGCCGCGGCCTGCCGCCACCTGGCCGCCGTGACCGGCCTGCCGCTGGTCACCGCCGTCGACCTCGTGGAGGCCACCCAGGACGTCGGGTCCTTCGTGCACCTGTCCGGGGTGCTCAAGCGGGTGGCCGTGAAGCTGTCCAAGATCTGCAACGACCTGCGGCTGCTCTCCTCCGGGCCCCGGGCGGGGCTGGGCGAGATCACCCTGCCCGCCGTGCAGTCCGGCTCCTCGATCATGCCGGGCAAGATCAACCCGGTGATCCCCGAGGTCGTCAGCCAGGTCGCCTACGAGGTCATCGGCAACGACGTCACGATCACCATGGCCGCCGAGAGCGGACAGCTGCAGCTCAACGCCTTCGAGCCGATCATCGTCCACAGCCTGCACAAGAGCGTCGCCCACCTCCGGGCGGCCTGCACCACGCTCACGGAGCGCTGCGTGCGCGGCATCACCGCCAACGAGGAGCACCTGCGCGCGTCGGTGGAGCACTCCATCGGCCTGGTGACCGCGCTGAACCCTCACCTGGGCTATGCCACGGCCACCGCGATCGCCCAGGAGGCCCTGGTCACGGGCGCCGGCGTCGCGGAGCTGGTGCGCGAGCGCGGTCTGCTGACCGCCGAGGAGCTGGGCCGCATCCTGCGCCCGGAGCGCCTCGCCAACCTCACCGTCTGACCCGTCCACGAGCTCTTCCGCCACCACCCAGGAGACCGAGCCATGCCCCCTGTGTCCGTCCACCACCCGGACCGGCGCCACGCCACCCCGGCCCAGCCACCGACCGCCGCCCTCGACGTGCTCCACGCGGAGGACGAGGGCTACCACAAGGGGCTCAAGCCCCGGCAGATCCAGATGATCGCGATCGGCGGCGCCATCGGCACCGGCCTGTTCATGGGCGCCGGCGGGCGGCTGGCCAGCGCCGGGCCCGCCCTTGTGCTCGTCTACGCGGTCTGCGGCTTCTTCGCGTTCCTCATCCTGCGGGCCCTGGGCGAGCTCGTCGTTCGCCGCCCGTCCTCGGGCTCCTTCGTCTCCTACGCCCGGGAGTTCTACGGCGAGAAGGCGGCGTTCTTCACCGGCTGGCTGTACTGGCTCAACTGGGCCATGACCGCGATCGTGGACATCACCGCCGTGGCGCTGTACATGAAGTTCTTCGCCCGGTACTGGGCTCCCATCGGGGACGTCCCCCAGTGGCAGTACGCCCTGGCCGCCCTGCTGCTCGTCCTTGGGCTGAACCTCGTCTCGGTCAAGGTCTTCGGCGAGCTCGAGTTCTGGTTCGCCCTCATCAAGGTGGCCGCGCTCTCCGCCTTCCTGGTTGTCGGGATCTGGCTGGTGCTCTTCGGCACCCCGGCCGACGGCCAGGAGGTGGGCCTGTCCCTCATCGGCCAGAACGGCGGGCTCCTGCCCAACGGTCTGCTGCCGGCGGTCGTCGTGATCCAGGGCGTGGTCTTCGCCTACGCGTCCATCGAGCTGATCGGCACCGCGGCCGGTGAGACGGAGCACCCCGAGAAGGTCATGCCGCGCGCCGTGAACACGGTGATCGTGCGCATCGCGGTCTTCTACGTCGGGTCGCTGACCCTGCTGTCCCTGCTCCTGCCCTACACCGCCTACAAGGCGGGGGAGAGCCCGTTCGTGACGTTCTTCGGCTCCATCGGCGTGGCCGGCATGGACACCGTGATGAACCTCGTGGTGCTCACCGCGGCCCTGTCCTCGCTCAACGCCGGGCTCTACTCCACGGGCCGGATCCTGCGCTCGATGTCCCTGGCCGGATCGGCCCCCCGCTTCGCGGGCCGGATGAACCGGGCCGGCGTCCCGTACGGCGGCATCGTGCTGACGGCGGCGGTGGCCGTGCTGGGCGTGGTGCTCAACGCCCTGGTGCCGGCCCAGGCCTTCGAGATCGTGCTGAACCTCGCCTCGGTCGGCATCATCAGCGCCTGGGCGATGATCATGCTCTGCCACCTCCGGCTCGTCTCCTGGTCCCGGCAGGGCAGGGCGGAGCGCCCCGGCTTCCGGCTCCCCGGCGCGCCCTTCACCGGCTGGCTGACCCTGGCGTTCCTCGTGAGCGTCGTCGTGCTGATGGCCTTCGACTCCCCGATCGGGACCTGGGCCGTCGCCTCCCTGCTGCTGCTCGTGCCGCTGCTGGTCCTCGGCTGGTACCGGTGCCGGGACCGGGTGCACGCGATCGCCGCGGCCCACGCCGCCGTCGCCCGGACCGCCCCGGCGGCCTCCGAGGAGACGGGGCCGCCCGTCCGGTAGGGCCCCGCCCCGGGGGCGCGGCATCCGCGCACCCGGCTCACGGACGTCCGGACCCCCGGCTCGCCTCCGCCCGGCCGGCGGCGATCTGGGCGGCCCAGCGCACCCGGAAGGGCCGCCGATCCGGGTCCGTCGTCCGCGGCGGCTCGACGGCCGGCTCCGCGGCCCCGGTGTCCGTCCCGGCGGTCTGCTGCCGGGGCCGAGGGGAGGCGTGGCGTCGGGCGGCCGCCACCGCCTCTGCCCGGCGCTGCTCGGCCTCCGCCGCGGCGCGCTGGTCCGGCGAGCGCATCGGGGTGCCGTCCTGGTGGGTCCAGGTGCGCAGGCGGGCGGCGAACCAGGCCCCGGGGTTCTCGATCCCGGTGACCGAGTCGTGGGTGTAGCGCACGCTCTGCGGGGTCCAGTCCAGGGCGTGCAGGACGTCTGCGACGGTCCACCCGGCCTCGAAGTGCGGCCCGGCCACGGCCACGACGTAGGCGGTGGTGATCCGGCGCAGCACCAGCGCGTGGTGCTGGAGCTCCAGTCCGGCCCGACGGAGCACCTGTTGCCGGTCCCGCCGGGTCGGCGCCGTCGTCGTCGGCCGCACTGCCGCGTGGGCCGGCCACAGCGGAACTGTCCGCCGGCCCAGGGCGGCCTTCACCTCCCGCCGCTGCGCGTCGGCTCCGGCAGCGGGCCGGGGCGCCGCGGGAGCCCTCGAGGCAGGCGCCGCGCGCGCGTGCGGGGGAGGGCCCGACCTCTCCGGGGGAACCGGGTCGACGTCGCGATCCACTGGCGTTGCCTCCTCTGCCGGCTCGTCGGTGGTGTTCTCCGGACCCGGGGCCGGCCCGTGGGCAGGAGCCCGGGGCCCTTCAGCCCGCACCGGACTGGACGACCAGCAGCATCGTGCCCTCGGGATCACGGACGTAGGCGACGGTCTCGCCCCACGGCATGGCCTCCGCATCGACAGGCACGGCCGCACCGGCCCGGCGGGCGGCGGCGAGGACGGCCGGAAGGTCCTCGACGTAGACGCACAGGTCCACCGCGTGGCCGGTCGCGGGCAGCGGGGTGTCGCCGTACAGCGCCGCCGTGGTGCCGACGCCCAGGCCCAGCTGACCGTCTCCCACGCGCAGGACGAGGAAGGCCGGCTCTCCCGTCCCGGGGAACCGGTACGTCTGCACGGCGTGGAACACCTCTTCGTAGAAGGCCCCGGTGCCGACCAGATCCGCACAGTTGACGATGGGGAACAGCTCGTGCCCGGTCATGGTCCGACAGTACGGGATGTGCTCTACTCGGTCGCATGAGCGGTGACTCCCTGCCCGAGGTCCCCACGGCCGACGACTTCCGCGCACTGGCGCGCAGCTCGCCGTGGCGGTTCACCACCGTGCACTTCACCCACCGGCGGCAGCGGGACGCCGGGAGCACTCCGGACGGCGAACCGGTCGAGGCCTGGCTCGACCGGCGCCTCGGCCGTGTGGTCGTCCGCTCGCCCGGGGGCGTCGAGGTCGCCGAAGGGCCGCCCTACGGTGCGGCGGTGAGCCTGATGACCTGCGACGACGACGACGCGGGCGCCGTTCCGTCACCGCCGTCGCCGGAGCCGGAGGTGGTGCTGCGCCCCGATGGTCTGGTCGCCCGGCGTCCGGAGGACTGGCACTTCGACCACGGTGATCCGATGTGGCAGGACTACCGGTGGACGGCCATGCTCGACCCGGCCGAGCTGAGCCGGGGAGTGAACGTCAGCGAGGTCGTCACCACGACGCTGCGGGGCCGCCTCACCTGGTCGGCCGCCTGCCGGCCGCTGCTCGGTGCCGGCGAGGACCGGGAGAACGGCTACACCCCGCGGTGCAGGTGCTGCCCGCTGCTGGACAGCCCCGCCGCCCGGATCCACGAGTACGGCCGCGAGGACCCGACCCTCACCAGCGGCGACCTCGCCACGGTCTACTGCGTGCACCTCGACGTGCAGACGGGCATCGTCGTGGACATCACCCCGCTGGACGGCCTCGACGGTACAAGCCTCAGCAACGAGCTCCATGCCGTCGACGCACCGCTGGACCCACCACCGCAGGGACCGGATCAGCCGGGCCGCCCTGCTTGAGGCGGCCGCCGTCGAGGACCTCGTGGACCGGGCCTGACCTGAGGACACGGCGCGGCCGAGGTCCTCGAGCCGCCGGTCACCGCCGCGAGGCGCGCCGGCCCACGAGCCAGCCGGCGCAGAAGGCCCACAGGACGAGCCCGGCCACCACACCGGCCCACCCCGCCGTGGCCTCCGGGGTCATCAGGGTCATGGCCGGGAACGCCGCGTCGCCCGGCGGGGCGTCCGCGAACCACCCGAACGACGCCTCCGCCGGGTGGAGCAGCACCAGCAGCGCCCCGCCGAGCACCAGGAGACCGCCGAGACACGCCAGGACCACCCACCAGGGCGGCATCCGGCGAGGCGGAACGGACGGAGGGACGGCGGGGCCGGCGGCGTTCATGGTCAGACCCTACGGGCAGATCCCCGCACCTCGCGCAGCACGCGGCGGCGACACCGCGTCCGCCGTCGTCGTCGCCCGTCCCCCCTGCGGCCCGGAGGGACGCGCGGACCGCCCGCCCCCGGGGCACCCGGGTGCCCGCCGCCGCGCAGACCATAGGATGGAACGCATGTCCAGACCCCACGTGCGCCTGCTCGGCCAAGGCATCCGGTACCTGACCACCCTGCGCGGCGGAGGCTCCGCCTTCCCCGGCCTCGTCATGGAACGGCTGCACCCCGGGTTCGTGGCCGAGGAACTCGCGAAGCTGCCGCACGGCGTGGTGCTCATCAGCGGCACCAACGGCAAGACGACCACCACCAAGATGGCCGTCCAGCTGCTGCGCTCGCAGGGCTACAAGGTCTTCACCAACCGCACCGGCTCCAACTTCGTGCGCGGCGTGGCCGCCGCCCTGCTCGGGGAGATGAGCCTCACCGGCCGGCTCGACGCGGACGTCGCCGTGCTCGAGCTCGACGAGGCGCACGCCGTGCACTTCGTCAAGCAGGTCAAGCCCCGCCACGCGCTGCTGCTCAACGTCATGCGCGACCAGCTCGACCGCTTCGGCGAGATCGACACCACCCGGCGGATGCTCGCCCAGATCGCGGCGGCCACCACGGGCACCGTGGTCCTCAACCGGGAGGACCCCCGGATCGTCTCCCTCGCGGAGCACGTCCCCGAGGGCACGCAGACCCGCTGGTTCGGACTGTCCGCCCCGCTGCGGCCCATGTTCCCCTCCGACGACGACATGCGCTCGGCCGGCGGACCCGACGCCGAGGCCGACCACGAGGCGGAGCTGGCGCCCCGGCCGGCCGCCGACGTGGAGCTGACGTCCTTCGAGGCGAACCGGGTCCGGCTCACGGTGGGCGGGGAGGCCGTCGAGACCACCGTGGAGCTCTACGGGGTCTACAACATGTACAACGCGGCGGCCGCGCTCGCGCTGGCGCTCGCCGTGGCCGGCCCCGACGCGGACCGCGCCGCGCTGGTGGACGAGCTCTCCCGCGTCACCCCCGCCTTCGGCCGCGGGGAGACCATCACCGTGGACGGCCGGCCGCTGCAGCTGCTGCTCGTGAAGAACCCCGCCGGGTTCCGCCTCTCGCTGGCCTCGGCGCGGCCGGGCGACTACGCCACGATGATCGCCATCAACGACGAGTACGCCGACGGCCGCGACGTCTCCTGGCTGTGGGACGTGGACTTCCACTCCCTGCGCTCCGGCGGCGTGGACACGGTGTCCGGCACCCGGGCGTGGGACATGGCCCTGCGCCTGGACTACGACGAGGTCGCGGTGCGCGAGGTGGTCCCGGGCCTCGGCGACGCCCTGCGGCGCTTCGTCGCGGGGGCCGGGGACCGGCCGATGCGCGTCTTCTGCACCTACACGTCCATGCTCGAGCTGCGCCGGGAGCTGTCCCGCGTGGCCGAGGTCGCCGAGATCTGAGCGGAGCCCCCGTGACCGACCGCACCGTCCACCTCGTCCAGCTCTACCCCCGGGACATGAACATCTACGGGGACTGGGGCAACACCCTCACCCTCAAGCGCCGGCTGGAGAAGTACGGCTACGCCGTGCGGCTGAGCGACCACAACCCCGGGGACCCGTTCCCGCCCGACGCCGACCTGCTGGTGGGCGGCGGCGGCCAGGACTCGGGGCAGTTCCGGGTCCAGGAGGACCTGCAGCGGATCGCCCCCGAGCTGCGGGCCATGGCCGCCGACGGCGTGCCGATGCTCGCGATCTGCGGTCTCTACCAGCTCTTCGGCCACGAGTTCCGCACCGGCGCCGGCGAAACCCTGCCCGGCATCGGCATCCTCGACCTGACCACGGTGGGCGGGCCCACGCGCCTGATCGGCAACATCGTGCTGGAGTCCCCGGAGTTCGGGACCGTCGTCGGCTACGAGAACCACTCCGGGGTCACCCGGCTCGGCCCGGACCAGCCGCCGCTGGGACGGGTGGTGAAGGGCGCGGGCAACAACGGCGAGGACGGCACCGAGGGCGCCCGCGTGCACCACGTGGTGGGCTCCTACCTGCACGGTTCGATGCTGCCCAAGAACCCCGCCGTGGCCGACCACCTCATCCGCGCCGCGGTGGAGCGCCGGCTCGGCGTCTTCGACGCCGCACCGCTGGACGACACCCTGGCCGAGCGGGCCCGGGAGGTCGCGCAGGCCCGGCCCCGCTAGGGCCCCGGCCGGGGCGACGCGCACCCGGTAGAATGGACCGGGACTTCTCCGGCCCGTCCCGGCCACCGCCGGGGCGGGCCGTGCCGGGACGACGCACGACGCGTCCCGGCCGACCGCGAACGACTTCCCGAGGAGGGACGCATGTCAGGACACTCCAAGTGGGCCACGACCAAGCACAAGAAGGCCGCGATCGACGCCAAGCGGGCCAAGGCCTTCGCCAAGTACATCAAGGGCATCGAGGTGGCCGCGCGCATGGGCGGGCCCGACACCGCGGGCAACCCGGCGCTGGACCTTGCCGTGTCCAAGGCCAAGAAGAACTCGGTGCCGGTCGCGAACATCGACCGCGCCGTCAAGCGCGGCGCCGGCCTGACCGGTGAGGTCGTCGACTACACCGAGATCCTCTACGAGGCCCGCGGCCCGCAGGGCACGGCGCTGTACATCGAGTGCCTCACCGACAACAAGAACCGCGCCGCCTCCGAGGTGCGCGTGGCCGTGACCCGCAACGGCGGCACCATGGCCGACTCCGGCTCCGTGGCGTTCCTCTTCGAGCGCAAGGGAGTCGTGGAGGTCACCCGCACCGACGGGCTGACCGAGGACGACGTCCTCATGGCCGTCCTGGACGCCGGCGCCGACGAGGTCGTGGAGCAGGAGGACGTCTTCGAGGTCGTCTCCGAGGCCACCGACCTGCCCGCGATCCGCGCGGCCCTCGACGAGGCCGGGCTCGAGTACAACAACGACGACCCGCAGTTCCGCCCGAGCATGCTCGTGGAGCTCGACGCCGAGGGCGCCCGGAAGTTCCTGCGCCTCGTCGACGCCGTCGAGGAGCTCGACGACGTGCAGAACGTCTACGCCAACGCGGACATCCCCGCCGAGGTCCTGGCCCAGCTCGACTCCGAGGACTGACCACGGCCACGCAGCGGATCCTCGGGGTCGACCCGGGACTGACGCGGTGCGGGTTCGGCCTGATCGACATGGCCGGCAACCGCACCGCGTCCTTCGTGGACGTCGGGGTGGCCGGCACGGACGCCGCCGACCCGCTCGACGTGCGCGTGCTGCGGATCTGGGAGGCCACCGAGCGGTGGATCGAGCGCTACCGTCCCGACGCCCTCGCCCTGGAGCGGGTGTTCGCCCAGACCAACGTGAACACCGTCATCGGCACGGCCCACGCCTCCGGCGCCGTGATCGCCTCGGCCGCCCGCCACGGCGTTCCGGTGGCCTGGCACACCCCGTCCGAGGTCAAGGCCGCGGTGACGGGGGAGGGACGGGCCGACAAGGCATCCGTGGCCCGCATGGTGGTGCGCATCCTCCGGCTCGACGAGGCGCCCCGGCCCGCCGACGCGGCCGACGCCCTGGCCATCGCCATCTGCCACGGCTGGCGCGGCGGCGGCACGGGCGTGGACGCCACGGCCCGGACCGAGACGCACCAGGGCGCCCGCCCCCTGGCCGCCGCCCGCTCCGGCATGACCCCCGCCCAGCGGGCCTGGGCCGAGGCGGAGCACCGCGCCAAGCGGGGCGGGCGCCGCTGAGCCGGCGCCCACTGCTAGAGTGGTCGTCATTCGTAGATCTGTTCGATCGACCGTGCACGGCCCCCGCCGGGCACGGGAAGGAGTTGCGCGGTGATCGCGTCCATCACGGGACAGGTCGAGCACGTCGGCCTCACCACCGCCGTCGTGGCGGTGGGCGGGTTCGGCGTCCAGGTCCAGGCGACGCCGGAGACCCTGTCCGGCCTGCGGATCGGCGGGGAGGTCCGGCTCGACACGGCGTACGTGGCGCGCAAGGACGAGTCCCCGCTGCTTTTCGGCTTCCGCAGCCCCGCCGAGCGCGAGGTCTTCGAGATCATGCTCGGCGTCAGCGGCGTGGGCCCCCGCACCGCACTCGCGGTGCTCTCCGTGCTCGGCCCGGACGCCGTCCACCGCGCCATCGCGCAGGGGGACGCCAAGGCGTTCACCACCGTCCCCGGCATCGGCCCCAAGGGCGCCCGCCGGATCGTGCTGGAGCTGGCCGACAAGCTCATCGTCCCGGACCGTCCCGCCCAGCCGGCCGCGGCCGCCCCGATGGAGCCGTGGCGGGAGCAGGTGCTCGAGGCCCTCGTGGGCCTGGGCTGGAACGAGAAGGACGCCGCCCGGGGCATCGCCGACGCCCTCTCCGGCAGGGAGGAGCTCGCCGCCTCCGGTGACGTGCCCGCGATCCTGCGCACCGTGCTCGGGTGGCTCGGCGCGGCCAAGGCCGGGCCCCGGGTCCCGGCGGAGCGAGGAGCCTGAGCGTGGCCCGCGACGACGGCGCCGCCGTGAACTCCCGGGACCGGCTGGTCTCGGGGGAGGACGAGCCCGACGAGAAGCAGCTCGAGTCGGCGCTGCGGCCCGCGAACCTCGACGAGTTCGTGGGGCAGAAGCGGGTGCGCCAGCAGCTGTCCCTGGTGCTCGAGGCCTCGCGGCTCCGGGGCCGCTCCGCCGACCACGTCCTGCTCTCCGGTCCGCCCGGTCTGGGCAAGACGACCCTGGCCATGATCATCGCCGAGGAGATGGGCGCGCCCCTGCGGATCTCCTCCGGCCCGGCCATCCAGCACGCCGGCGACCTCGCCGCGATCCTGTCCTCCCTGACCGAGGGGGAGGTGCTGTTCCTCGACGAGATCCACCGCATGTCCCGGCCCGCCGAGGAGATGCTCTACATGGCCATGGAGGACTTCCGGGTGGACATCGTGGTGGGCAAGGGCGCCGGCGCCACCTCCATCCCGCTGGACCTGCCGCCGTTCACCCTGGTCGGCGCCACCACGCGGGCCGGTCTGCTGCCCGGCCCGCTGCGCGACCGCTTCGGCTTCACCGGCCACCTCGAGTTCTACTCCGTGGAGGAGCTCGAGCTCGTGCTGCGCCGCTCCGCCGGTCTCATGGACCTCGCGATGACCGCGGAGGGCTTCTCCGAGGTCGCCTCCCGCTCCCGGGGCACCCCGCGCATCGCCAACCGGCTGCTGCGCCGGGTGCGGGACTGGGCGCTGGTGCACGGCATCCCCCGGATCGACGCCCGCACCTCCTCCGCGGCCCTCGACATGTACGAGGTGGACACCCGCGGCCTCGACCGGCTGGACCGCTCGGTGCTCGAGGCGCTCGTGACGAAGTTCGGCGGCGGGCCGGTGGGCCTGTCCACCCTGGCGATCGCCGTGGGGGAGGAGACGGAGACGGTCGAGACCGTGGCCGAGCCCTACCTGGTCCGCGAAGGCCTGCTCGGCCGGACCCCCCGGGGCCGGATCGCGATGGCCGCCGCCTGGGACCACCTGGGCCTGCGCCCGCCCGAGCACGCGGCGTTCAAGGACCCCGGGCTGCGGGCCGCCTTCGGCGGCACGGCCGCGGCCCCGGCCGCCGAGGACGTCCCGCCGCTGTTCGAGGACTGAGCGCGGCCGCAGACCCGGGGGCTGCCTCCCGGGTGCCGTCCAGGACGCTGACGGGCCGGATCACCTACCATGGTGAGGACACCCACCACCGATCGAACGGAAGTCCGTGAGCCCGCTCCTCCTCGTCCAGTCCCTCCCCGCCCAGGCCGCCCAGCCCACGGGAGGCAGCACCGCCTGGCTGCTGCCCCTGATGCTCGTGGCCATGGTGCTCCTGCTCTGGCTGCCCATGCGCCGACAGAAGAAGGCCGTGGCCCAGGTCAAGGAGAAGCAGGCGGCCATGGGTCCCGGCACCGAGGTCATGACGAACTACGGCCTCTACGGCACCGTGCGCTCGATCGACCGGGACACCAACAAGGTGGTCCTCGAGATCGCCCCGGGCACCGCCGTGAACGTGCACCTGCAGACCGTCACCACGGTCGTCGAGGACGAGGCGGCCCCCGCCGCCGAGACCGAGGCGGCGCCGTCGGTGGTCGAGCCCGACGCCCCCGGCGCGGGATCGACCCCGGTCGAACCCCTCGACGACGACGCCCGGCGCGAGCCCGGGCAGCGCAACGACTGACCCCCCACGCGGGACGACGGGCCGACCACTGGTCGGCCCGTTCCCATGCACAGGCCCGGCCCCACCGGGCCGTCGTTCGTAAGGAAGACCATGGCACTGACCACACGCAAGACCCCCGGTGACCCGGGGCCCGCCGCCCCGGACGGCCCGTCCGGGCGGGGCGGCTCGACCGCGCCGGCGCGCTCGGGGGTGCGGGCCGCCCTCTCGACCGCCCGGCGGTCCCTCATCGGGCTGGCCGTGCTGCTCGCCCTGCTGGCCGGGCTCCTGGCCTGGGGCGCGGGCACCGACCGCACCGGCTGGGGCCCCAAGCTCGCCCTGGACCTGGAGGGCGGGACGCAGATGATCCTCTCCCCGTCCCTGCAGGGGGAGGACGCCGGCCAGGAGATCACCGCCGAGCAGCTGGACCAGGCCGTCGAGATCATCCGCCAGCGCGTCGACGGCTCGGGCGTGGCGGAGGCGGAGATCGCCACCCAGTCCGGCAACAACATCGTGGTCTCCATGCCCGGCGTGCCCTCCGCCCAGACCCGCGAGCTCATCCAGACCTCGGCGCAGATGAACTTCCGGCCCGTGCTCACCACCGCCGCGGCGGAGCCGGTGCCCGAGGACCAGCGCGTCGCCGAGGACGAGGTGCCCGAGCCCACGGCCGAGCCCACCGACGCCTCCGACCCGAACTGGATCACCCCGGACCTGTTCCGGGAGTTCGAGGAGGCCGACTGCACCGTGCCGCAGTCCCCCGAGGAGCGGGAGGCCCAGGACGCCGACGCCCCGACCATCGCCTGCGAGCCCGAGACCGGCACCAAGTACCTCCTGGGCCCGGTCGAGATCCAGGGCACCGGGATCGAGGACGCGTCCTACGGGACGGCGCAGAACTCCACCGGGGTCTCCCTGAACCAGTTCGCCGTGAACCTGCAGTTCGGCCCCGAGGCCACGGACACCTTCCGGGAGCTCTCCGAGCGGCTCTACGGCATCGGCAGCGCCACGCCCGGCGACCCCCGCAGCCAGTTCGCGATCCTGCTCGACGGCCAGGTGGTCTCCGCCCCGTCGATGAACGCCGTGATCTCCGACGGCCAGGCCCAGATCACGGGTCAGTTCACCGAGGAGCAGGCGCAGTTCCTGGCCGAGCAGCTCAAGTACGGCGCGCTGCCCATGAGCTTCGACATCCAGTCCGAGCAGCAGATCTCCGCGACCCTGGGCGCCGACCAGCTGCGGATGGGCATCATCGCCGGGATCATCGGCCTGGTGCTCGTGTGCGTGTACTCGCTCTTCCAGTACCGGCTGCTGGGCCTGGTGACCATCAGCTCGCTCGTGGTCGCGGGCGTGCTCACCTGGCTGGCGATCACGCTGCTGGGCTGGTCCGCGAACTACCGGCTGTCCCTGGCCGGCGTGGCGGGCCTGATCGTGGCGATCGGCCAGACCGCCGACTCGTTCATCGTCTACTTCGAGCGCATCCGCGACGAGATCCGCAGCGGCCGCTCCATCCCCGCGGCGGTCGACCACGGCTGGCAGCGCGCCCGCCAGACCGTGCTCGCGTCCAAGGCCGTGAACCTGCTGGCCGCGGCGGTGCTGTACTTCGTGGCCGTGGGCAACGTGCGCGGCTTCGCCTTCACCCTCGGGCTGACCGCGATCGCCGACCTCCTCGTCGTCTTCCTCTTCACGCACCCGGTGATGGTCATGCTCGCCCGCACCCGCTACTTCGGCGGCGGCGGGAAGCACTCGGGGCTCAGCCCCGAGGCCCTCGACGCGGTGCCCCTGTACCGGGGCGCCGGACGGCTGCGCGAGCCCTCGGCGGAGCACGACGGGCTGACCATCGCCGAGCGGCGCCGGCGCGCGGGACGGACCGCGCCGCAGGACCCCCCGTCCGCGGTAGCACCGGACGGCGCGCCGGTCGGCGCGCCGTCGTCCGCCGCCCGCACCCCCGAGGAGAACGCCTGATGTCCCGGTTCGCAGATTTCGGCAACGCCCTGCACAGCGGGCGGACCTCCTACCCCTTCGTGGACCGGGCCAAGCGGTGGCTCGCGATCGTGGGCGTCCTCGTGCTGCTCTCCCTGCTCGTGCCCGTCGCCAAGGGCGGCTTCAACCTCGGCATCGACTTCACCGGCGGGTCCGAGTTCACCGTGTCCGCCGTGGCCGATCCGGACATCGAGACCGGCCAGCGCGCCGTCGCCGATTCCTCGGACGCCGCGGAGGTCGAGGTCACCAACATCGCCCCGGAGACCGTCCGGGTGCGCACCGAGCAGCTCGACGACGACCAGACGCTCGCCGTCAAGGACGCCCTGGTCGAGGCCTACGGCGTGAGCGAGCAGGAGGTCACCTCCAACTTCGTGGGGCCCACCTGGGGCGCCGGCGTCACCAGCCAGGCCCTGCAGGGCCTGGTGGTCTTCGTGGTCCTGGCCACCGCCCTGATGGCCCTGTACTTCCGCACCTGGAAGATGTCCGTCTCGGCGGTCGCCGGCATGCTCGCCTCGGTGGCGATCACCGCCGGGATCTACTCGCTCGTGGGCTTCGAGGTCACCCCCTCGGCGGTGATCGGCTTCCTCACGGTGCTCAGCTACTCGCTCTACGACTCCGTGGTGGTCTTCGACAAGGTCCGGGAGAACACCGAGGGCCTGCTCGACGGCACGGCCCCGCCGGAGCTGGCCGGACGGAAGTACTCCGACCAGGTGAACCTCGCCGTCAACCAGACGCTCGTGCGCTCGATCAACACCTCCGTGGTCGGCATCCTGCCGGTGGGCTCGATCCTGTTCATCGGCTGGCTCGTCCTGGGCGCGGGCACCCTCAAGGACCTGTCCCTGTCCCTGTTCGTCGGGATCATCGTGGGCACCGCCGCCACCCTGTTCGTGGCCGCGCCCCTCTACGCGCTGCTGCGCCGCGGGGAGCCCGCCGTCCAGGAGCAGGAGGCCCGTGCGGGGGCGTCCGCCGAGCGTGCCGCCGAGGAGTCGCTCGCGCACTAGACTGTAGCCACCGTAGGGCGGGCCGTGCAGGTGCGGACCGCCACAGCAGCACACGTCGGACCCGGACCGGGGACGAGGACAGGGGCGGCGGCCGCACGGCCGCCGCCCCGCGTGCATCGATTGGGAAGGAAGTCCCGGCCATGAGCTCGTCCGACGACGGGGCCGTCCCCACGGGCCAGAGCGCCGCACCGACCCCGCCGCGCCGCTCGGACATGGCCGGCACCCACTACGTGGTGCCCGCGTCCCGGCCGATGCTGGGGCGGGCCGTGTTCCCGGGCCGCAGCGACCGCACCCGGTCGAGCCTGTCCTACCTCTCCGGCCGGCCCATGGACCACTCGCCGATCCTCGAGCCGCTGCTGCACACCGTGCGCGCCACCCACCCCGAGGAGGACCTCGAGGTCCTCCAGCGCGCCTTCAAGGTCGCCGAGAAGTGCCACGAGGGCCAGAAGCGCAAGAGCGGCGACCCCTACATCACCCACCCCGTGGCCGTGACCACGATCCTCGCGGAGCTCGGCATGACGGGCGCCACCCTGGTGGCCGCCCTGCTCCACGACACGGTCGAGGACACGGACTACACCCTGGAGCAGCTGCGCGCCGAGTTCGGCGACGAGGTCGCCGCCCTCGTGGACGGCGTGACGAAGCTGGACAAGGTCCAGTACGGGGACGCCGCGCAGGCCGAGACCGTGCGCAAGATGATCGTGGCGATGGCCAAGGACATCCGCGTGCTCGTCATCAAGCTCGCCGACCGCCTGCACAACGCCCGCACCTGGCGCTTCGTCTCCCAGACCTCCTCCTCGAAGAAGGCCCGCGAGACCCTCGAGATCTTCGCCCCGCTGGCCCACCGGCTCGGGATGAACACCATCAAGTGGGAGCTCGAGGACCTCGCCTTCGCGGCGCTCTACCCCAAGGTCTACGAGGAGATCGTGCGGATGGTGGGGGAGCGCCAGCCCCAGCGCGAGCGGTCGCTGGCCAAGATCCGCGAGCGGATCGCCCTGGACCTCTCCGAGGCCGGCATCGAGGCGACC
The DNA here is from genome assembly GCF_020833785.1 of Kocuria sp. CCUG 69068. Lineage (NCBI taxonomy): Bacteria > Bacillati > Actinomycetota > Actinomycetes > Micrococcales > Micrococcaceae > Kocuria > Kocuria sp. CCUG 69068. The sequence goes on along the minus strand of NZ_PDDL01000020.1, from coordinate 13,481 downwards.
ATCACCGGCCGCCCCAAGCACTACTACTCGATCTACCAGAAGATGATCGTGCGCGGGAAGGACTTCGACGAGATCCAGGACCTGCAGGCGGTCCGGGTCCTGGTGAGCACGGTGCGCGAGTGCTACGCGGCGCTGGGCGCCCTGCACGCGCGGTGGCGGCCGCTGCCGGGGCGGTTCAAGGACTACATCGCCATGCCGAAGTTCAACATGTACCAGTCCCTGCACACCACGGTGATCGGCCCGGACGGGCGCCCCGTGGAGATCCAGATCCGCACCCACGAGATGCACCGCCGCGCCGAGTACGGCGTGGCCGCGCACTGGAAGTACAAGGACCAGGCCAACCAGGCGAACTCCGCGACCCCGAAGGCCATGGAGGGGGACCTCGCCTGGCTGAGCTCGCTCGTGTCCTGGCAGGAGGAGACCCAGGACTCCTCCGAGTTCCTCGACTCCCTGCGCTACCAGATCAACACGTCCGAGGTGTACGTCTTCACCCCCAAGGGCGAGGTCATGGCCCTGCCCGCCGGCTCCACGCCCGTGGACTTCGCCTACGCCGTGCACACCGAGGTGGGGCACAAGACCATCGGGGCCCGGGTCAACGGCAAGCTCGTGCCGCTGTCCTCGGAGCTCCAGCACGGGGACTGGGTGGAGGTGCTGACCTCCAAGTCCGAGCACGCCGGACCGTCCCAGGACTGGCTGAAGTTCGTGCAGTCCCCGCGGGCGCGCAACAAGATCCGCCAGTGGTTCTCCAAGGAGCGCCGCGAGGAGGCCATCGAGAAGGGCAAGGACGCGCTCACCCGCGCCCTGCGCAAGCACCACCTGCCCCTGCAGCGCACGCTCACCCAGGAGTCCCTGCTCGCGGTGGCGCAGGACTTCCACCGCACCGACATCAGCTCCCTCTACGAGGCGATCGGCTCCGACGTGGTCAGCGCCCAGGACGTGGTCGCGAAGATCGTGGGCGACCTCGGCGGGGCCGACGGCGCGGAGGAGGACTTCGCGGAGACCACCATCGCCACCCAGCCGGTGCGCCCGCGCGTGTCCGACTCGGGGGTGACGGTCCAGGGCGCCTCGGACGTCTACGTCAAGCTGGCCCGCTGCTGCACCCCGGTGCCGCCGGACGAGATCATGGGCTTCGTCACCCGCGGCGCCGGGATCTCCGTGCACCGCAAGGACTGCGCCAACATGCTCGCCCTCACCTCCACCGAGCGGGTGGTCGAGGTCGAGTGGGCGCCCACCCAGTCCAGCGTGTTCCTGGTCGAGATCCAGGTGGAGGCCCTGGACCGCAAGTCCCTGCTCTCGGACGTGACCCGGGTGCTCTCCGAGAACCACGTCAACATCCTCTCCGCGTCCGTGCACACCTCGAAGTCGCGGCTGGCGATCTCCCGCTTCGCCTTCGAGATGGGCGACCCCCGCTACCTGGACCACGTGCTCAACCAGGTCCGCCGGATCGACGGGGTCTACGACGTCTACCGCACCTCGGGCAACCGCCCCATCTCGGAGCCCTCCGGCCGGTGAGCCGCCCGGCCGCCCCGTCAGCGCAGGGGGCGGCCGATGGCCCGGGCGGCGCGGCGGACCCGCAGCAGCGCCGCCTGCCGGCCGGGCATCCGCTCGAAGCTCTCGAGCGCGGCCTGCACCAGCGGGGGCGGGCAGTGCAGGTGCGGGGCGTGCATGAGCTTCTCCAGGGCCGCGGTCCCCTCTTTTCCCGGCACGTGCAGGGCCAGGTCCACCGCGGTGCGCAGCGGCGTGGTGACGTGCACCGGCCCGGCGTCGTGGACGTCGTAGCCGCCCAGCGTGACCTGGTGCAGCGCCAGGCCCTCCGGCACGGGGGACATCGTGGTGCGGCGCAGCTTGTCCAGCAGCACCGGCAGGATGCTGGGGCGCCCGGCGCAGTCGTAGAACCACGCGGCGGAGAGCCGCCCGAGCACCCCGCGCCGCAGCAGGTGCGGCGGCAGCTGCGCCTCGAGCGCCGCGACCTTCACCGCCCGGGTCACCGGGCGCCCGCGCAGCACGTGCGCCTCCAGCACCACGGGCACGAGCACTCCGTCCGTGACGAGGGCCGAGAGCTCGGCGCGCGAGAACGGCCGTGCGGGCAGGAACAGGGTGTCGGGGTGCCAGGGCGGGGCGTCCATGGGCCCACTCTCGTCCACGGCCGCGGCACGGGAAAGGCCCCGCGGCGCGCTGTGGACAGCGCGGTCGCGGGGCCTTCCGGGGCGTCCCCGGTCAGCGCAGGTCGGCCGCCGAACGGCGCAGCGTCTCGAGCCACTGGCGGCTGGTGGCGAGCTCGCCCTCCAGCTTGGCCGCGCGCTTGGTGTCCCCGGTGGCCTGCGCCCGGGCCAGCGCGTCCTCCTGGTCCTCGATCTTCGACTCGAGCTGGGTGAGCATCGAGTTGGACCGTGCCTTCGTCTCCGGGTTGGAGCGCTGCCACTTCTCGTCCTCGACCTGGCGCACGGCGTCCTCCACGGTGCGCAGCTCGGCCTCGACCCGGCGCATGTGGGCGCGCGGGACCTTCCCCGCCTGCTCCCACCGGTCCAGGATGTCGCCCAGGGCCCGCTTGGCGGCCTTGAGGTCCGTGACCGGCAGCAGCGCCTTCGCCTCGGCGAGCAGCTGCTCCTTCACGGCGAGGTTGCCCTCGAACTCCTCGTCGATCCGGTCGTTGTCGGCCTTGCGCGCCGCGAAGAAGGTGTCCTGGGCGGCGCGGAACCGCGCCCACAGGGCGTCGTCGTCCTTCTTGGAGGCACGCTTGGACTCCTTCCACCGGTCCATCAGACGGCGGTACTCCGCGGCCGTGGCGCCCCAGTCGGTGGAGCCGGACAGGGCCTCCGCCTCGGCGATGAGGGCCTCCTTGGCCTTCTTCGCCTCGGAGTTGTCGGCGTCCAGCTGCGAGAAGAACGCCCGGCGGTGCCGGTCGAACGTGGTGCGCGCCGTGCGGAACCGCTTCCACAGGGCGTCCTCCGCGGCCCGGCCCAGACGGATGCCGGACTTCTGGTGGGTCTTCCACTGGTCGAAGAGCTCCGCCATCCGGGCCGAGGACTGCTTCCACTGCGTGCGCTGCGGGTCCTGGGCGGCGATCTGCTCCGCCTCCGCCACGATCGCCTCCCGGGCCGCGACGTTCTGGGCGCGCTGCGCCTCGTGGGCGGCCCGCTCGGCGGCCTCGAGCTCCCGGATCGCCGGGCGCAGGGCCTCCAGCCGGGACTCGAGGGCCTTGACGTCCCCGAGCATCTTGCGCTGGCCGACCTGCTCGGCGAGGTGGTCCACGGTGCTCTGCATGTCGGCCGAGGGCGCGCCCGCGGCCACGCGCTGCTCGAGCAGCGCCACCTGCGCCTCGACGTCGTCGAACTTCCGGGCGAAGTAGCCCAGCGCCTCGTCCTCGGTCGCGTCCGGGAACTGGCCGCAGAGGACCTCCTCGCCGTCGACGACCACGTAGACGTGCCCGTCTTCCGTGACCCGCCCGAAGGCCCGGGCGCGGGCCACGGACTCCGGGGAGGCGAGGGCCGGCGCCGCCGCCGACGGGGCCGCGCCCGGGGTCACCGACGGGGTCGCCGCCGGGGCCGCGGACGGCGGGACCGCCGCGGGGGTGGGGGCCGGGCCGGGGGAGGCCTGCGCCGGCGCCGCGGGGGCGCCCGGCCGGGGGACCCCCGGCTTCGGCACGGGTCCCGGGGCGGGGACGGGGCGGGGCGTGGGCTGGTCGTCGGATTCGAGACGTTCTGTCACCGCTGGAACTCTTTCGCTCTCGCCGGGTGCCGACCCCGGGAGCGTGCCCCGCGTCGTCGCCCGGCTTCGGACAATCGTCCTGCCCATACTACCGAGGCCGCCTGCTCCGGCCGCCGGGCGCTCCCCGGTGCCCCTGCGCCGCGCCCGGCGGGGCTCCGGACGGGGGCAGAGCGCGGGGCCGGGTCCAGGGCCGGTCCGGGCGGGGCTTTGGGCCGGGCGCGCGGGGATCCCTAGGATGAGTGCGGAACCGTCGGGCCCGTCCGGGCCGGCCGTCCACCCGTCCCGCCGCCGATCCACCCGAGGAGCACGTCCCCATGGCCCGCAAGACCTCCCTGTCCGGTTTCCCCGAATGGCTTCCGGAGGAGCGTCTGGTCGAGCTGCACGTCCTCGACGTCCTGCGGGAGAGCTTCGAGCTGCACGGCTTCTCCTCGATCGAGACCCGCGCCGTCGAGACGGTCGGCCAGCTGCTGCGCAAGGGCGAGATCGACAAGGAGGTCTACGTCGTCTCCCGGCTGCAGGAGGACGAGGACGCCGCCCCCGCCGAACGCGGTGACGACCAGCTGGCGCTGCACTTCGACCTCACCGTGCCCTTCGCCCGGTACGTGGTGGAGAACGGCGGGCACCTCGCCTTCCCGTTCCGCCGCTACCAGATCCAGAAGGTGTGGCGCGGCGAGCGCCCCCAGGAGGGCCGGGCCCGCGAGTTCACCCAGGCGGACATCGACGTGGTGGGCGACGGCGCGCTGCCGTTCCGCTACGACGTGGAGCTCGCGCTCGTGATGATCGACGCCCTGTCCAAGCTTCCCATCCCGCCGTTCGTGCTGCGCGTCAACAACCGCAAGCTCGCCGAGGGGTTCTACCAGGGCATCGGGCTGCAGGACACCGCCGGGGTGCTGCGCAACATCGACAAGCTCGAGAAGATCGGCCCCGAGCGGGTCGCCCAGGCCCTGTGCGACGAGGTCGGCGCCACCCCCGAGCAGGCGCAGGCCGCACTGCAGCTGGCGGCGATCCGCACCGAGGACACCTCCTTCGTGGAGCAGGTCCGCGCGCTGGGGGTGAACACCCAGCTGCTCGAGGAGGGGCTGCGCGAGCTCGCCGAGGTCGTGGGGGAGGCCTCCCGGCGCGCCCCCGGCACGGTGGTCGCCGACCTCTCGATCGCCCGCGGCCTCGACTACTACACCGGCACCGTCTACGAGACCGTGCTGGTGGGACACGAGCAGCTGGGCTCCGTGTGCTCCGGCGGCCGCTACGAGTCCCTCGCGTCCACCGGCAAGAAGACCTACCCCGGCGTGGGCCTGTCCGTGGGCGTCACCCGGCTGGTCACCCGCATGCTGTCCCAGGGGATGGCCGCGCCCTCCCGCAAGGTCCCCACCGCGGTGCTGATCTCCCTGGTGGACGAGGAGTCCTGGTCCTCGGCCCAGGACGTGGCCCAGCAGTTGCGCGAGCGCGGCATCGCGTGCGAGGTCTCGGCGAGCGCGGCCAAGTTCGGCAAGCAGATCAAGTACGCCGAGCGCCGCGGCATCCCCTACGTGTGGTTCACGGTCCGCGGCGAGGACGGCTCGCTCGCCCACGAGGTCAAGGACATCCGCTCCGGCGAGCAGGTCTCCGCCGACCCGGCCTCCTGGTCCCCGCCGGCCGAGGACCTGCGCCCGGTCGTGCGCGCGGCGGGCTCCTGACCGGTTCCCGACCGACCCCGCCGCCCCGCCCCGCCCCCTCCCGCCCCACCGAGCCCCCACATCCCTGCCGCCCGCTCCGCCGAGCCCCCACTCCTGCCGCGATTCCCCAGAAAAAATGTGGGGAAAGGGCAAGGGAATGGGGGCTCGGCGCCGTGGGTGACGGGAGAGTTGGGGGCTCGGCGCGGGGGAGGTCAGGGCCGCCGGGACAGGGCCAGGGCGCGCCCGGCCAGGCCCACGGCGAAGACCCCGAGCATCGTGACCACGGACTGCCACGGCAGGGTGAACGCCAGCACCAGGCAGCCGGCCAGGCCGAGCGCGTTGACCGCCCGGGGCGCCCACCCCGGGCGCTGCCGGAGGGTGAGCGCGGAGAGGTTCGCCAGCGCGTAGTAGACGAGCACGCCGAAGCTCGAGAAGCCGATGACCGTGCGGACGTCGCCGACCAGCACGAGCACCACCACGAGGCCGGCCACGGCCAGCTCAGCCGCCCACGGCACCCGGTGCCGCTGCGACACCGCGCCCAGCGGCCCCGGGAGGTCCCGCTCGCGGGCCATGGCCAGGGCCGTGCGCGAGATCCCGGCGACCAGCGCCAGCAGCGCCCCCAGCGTGGCCAGGGCGGCGGCCGCGGTGACGACGACGGCGCCCGCGGTCGCCGGCCCGGCCGCCCAGCCGGCCTCGCGCACCACCGTCAGGAGCGGGGCGGCCGACGCCGCGAGCCGGTCGACGCCGAGGAAGCGCAGCAGCCCGAGGCCGAGCAGCCCGTAGAGGAGCAGCGTGAACGCCAGCGCCCCCAGGACGGCCCGGGGGATGGTGCGGGCCGGGTCCCGGACCTCCTCGCCCATGGTGGCGACCCGGGCGTAGCCGGCGAAGGCGAAGAACAGGGTGCCCGCCGCCGGCAGCACGCCCCAGCCGGTCCCGTCCCACCCGGGGCCGTCCCCCGCAGGGGCCCCGCCCGCAGTGGGGCCGGTGCCCGAGAACAGCAGCACGACCACGGCCAGCAGGACCACCAGCACCGGGGCGACCAGCAGCTTCGTCAGCCGGGCGGTGCGGGTGACCCCGCCCAGGTTCACCGCCGTGAGACCGAGGACGGCGGCCACGGCGAGCAGCCGCGCCCCGGCGTCGTCGGCCCCTGTGAGCTCCGCGGCGTAGAGGCCGAAGGTCAGCGCCATCGCCGCCGCGGACGCGGTCTTGCCGGTCACGAAGCCCCAGCCGGCCACGAAGCCCGGCCACGGGCCCAGCTGCCGGTTCGCGTACACGTACGTGCCGCCGGAGGCGGGGTGGACGGCGGCCAGCTGGGCGGTGGACGTCGCGTTGCACCAGGCGACCACCGCGGCCAGCAGCAGCGCCAGCGGCAGCCACCGGCCGGCGAACCCCGCGGCCGGGGCGAAGGCCACGAACACCCCGGCGCCGACCATCGAGCCCACCCCGATCACCGTCGCGTCGAGGCTGCCCAGGCGGCGGGCGAGGGCCGGGTGGCCGGGGGAGGTGCTCATGGTCGTCCTGTCGTCGTCCTGGCGGCGGAGGCCCGGGCTGTAAACTCGTGCACGGAACGAGAGTAGGGGTCCCCGGTGAATCCTGGGGAAACGCGCCGCGGGCGCGGCCCCGTCCGCACCTCCCGAACAACGAAGGGTTTTTCAGTGCTGCGCACCCACAACCTCGGCGCCCTGCGCGCCGAGCACATCGGAGAGACCGTCACGCTGGCCGGCTGGGTCGGCCGGCGCCGCGACCACGGAGGGGTGGCCTTCCTGGACCTGCGCGACGCCTCCGGGGTCGCCCAGATCGTGGTGCGCGACGAGGCGGACTTCCACCACCTGCGCAACGAGTTCGTCCTGCAGATCACCGGCACCGTGGAGCGCCGCCCCGAGGGCAACGAGAACCCGGCGCTGGCCACCGGCGAGGTCGAGGTCATGGCCGAGACCGTGACCGTGCTCAACACCGCCGCCGCGCTGCCCTTCCAGATCGACGAGCACGTGGAGGTCGGCGAGGACGCCCGCCTGCGGCACCGCTACCTGGACCTGCGCCGTCCGGAGCCGGCCCGCATCATGCGCCTGCGCTCCGACGCCAACCGGGTGGCCCGCGAGATGCTGCACCAGGACGGGTTCACCGAGGTGGAGACGCCCACCCTGACCCGCTCCACCCCCGAGGGCGCCCGCGACTTCGTGGTCCCGGCCCGTCTGGCCCCGGGCTCCTGGTACGCCCTGCCGCAGTCCCCGCAGCTGTTCAAGCAGCTGCTGCAGGTCGGCGGGATCGAGAAGTACTACCAGATTGCCCGCTGCTACCGGGACGAGGACTTCCGCGCCGACCGCCAGCCCGAGTTCACCCAGCTCGACATCGAGGCCTCCTTCGTGGAGCAGGACGACGTCATCGCCCTCGGCGAGCGGATCGTGGCCGCGCTGTGGAAGCTCATCGACGTGGAGATTCCCACGCCCATCCGCCGGATGACCTACGCCGAGGCGATGGCGAAGTACGGCTCCGACAAGCCGGACCTGCGCTTCGGCCTCGAGCTCACCGAGCTGACCGAGTACTTCCAGGACACCACTTTCCGCGTGTTCAAGGCCCCCTACGTGGGCGCCGTGGTCATGCCCGGCGGGGCGTCCCAGCCGCGCCGCACCTTGGACGCCTGGCAGGAGTGGGCCAAGCAGCGCGGGGCCAAGGGTCTGGCCTACGTCCTCGTCGGCGAGGACGGCACCCTGACGGGGCCGGTGGCCAAGAACATCACCGAGGCCGAGCGCGAGGGCCTCGCCGCCGCGACCGGCGCGCAGCCCGGGGACTGCATCTTCTTCGCCGCCGGCGAGAAGAAGTCCTCCCGCGCGCTACTCGGCGCGGCCCGCGTGGAGATCGGCCACCGCACCGGGCTGATCGACGAGGACGCCTGGGCGTTCGTGTGGATCGTGGACGCGCCCCTGTTCGAGTCCGCGGCCGAGGCCGTCGAGTCCGGCGACGTCGCCGTGGGCGCCGGCCAGTGGACCGCCGTGCACCACGCGTTCACCTCGCCCAAGCCCGAGTTCCTGGACACCTTCGACCAGGACCCCGAGCACGCCCTGGCCTACGCCTACGACATCGTGTGCAACGGCAACGAGATCGGCGGCGGCTCGATCCGCATCCACCAGCAGGACGTGCAGCGGCGGGTCTTCGAGGTCATGGGCATCGGCCGGGAGGAGGCCGACGAGAAGTTCGGGTTCCTGCTCGAGGGCTTCAAGTACGGCGCGCCCCCGCACGGCGGCATCGCCTTCGGCTGGGACCGCGTGGTCGCCCTGCTGGCCGGGACCGACTCCATCCGCGAGGTCATCGCGTTTCCGAAGACCGGCAACGGCTTCGACCCGCTGACCGCCGCCCCGGCGCCGATCACCCCGCAGCAGCGCAAGGAGGCCGGGGTGGACGCCAAGCCGGGGGCGAAGCAGGACGAGGACCTGAAGGCCGAGAAGGCGGCCGCGCACTAGGCCAGGCCCCCATCGGGCCGAGTCCGCCCGCTCCGGGCGGACCCGGTCCGATGTGCTCCCGGTGCGCCGGTGCTCGGTCCGGCAGCAGCACGGCGGTGCCGAGCCCCCGCCGCAGGCCGATCCAGCTTGCGCCCCCCGCGACCGGCGTCGGGACGGATCCTCGGGCCTCAGCGCGGACACGGACGGCGGAGCTCACCCCGCAGCGGACCGGTCAGATCCCCTCTCGCGTCCTCGTCCACGGCGACGGTGTCCGCGCCCAGCCACGTCGCGGTCGTCGCCAGCTCGGCCGCCAGCTCCCCGACGACGACGGAGCGCGTCGGCCACCTCGTTGCCGCGGCGGCGTCGGGACCCGGCTCCTCGGCGAAGGCGGAGCGGACCAGGAGGACGCCGCGGTCCCGGTCGTACTTGAGGTCGACCCGGGCGACGAGGGACTCGCCGAGCAGGAACGGCAGCACGTAGTAGCCGTGGGTGCGCCGGGAGGCCGGGGTGTAGATCCCGATGCGGTAGTGCATCCCGAACAGCTCCAGGAGCCGACGACGCTCGAAGACGAGCGGGTCGAAGGGGGCCAGCAGGGCACGGGCGCCCGTGCGGCGCGGCACGCCGGCGTCGACGTGCAGCCACGCCGGGCGGTCCCAGCCGGCGACCGTGACGGGCAGCAGCTCGCCGCCGTCGACGAGCTCGTCGACAGCGCGGCGGGTGACGCGCTGCCCGAGGCGGAAGTAGTCGGCGAAGCACCGGACGGTCCCGATGCCGTGGGCGCGGGCGGCGATGCGGACGAGCTCGCGGACGGCGTCATCCGGGTCCGGCGGCGGCTGACCACGGACGTGCGGGGGCAGGACGCGCTCGGCGAGGTCGTAGACCCGCTCGAACTGTGCGTTGCGGCGCGCGGCGCCGAGCTGCCCGGCGTCGAAGAGGATCTCCAGGGCTGTCCTGGCGGCGCTCCACCGCCAGCCCCACCCTTCCTCGGCGCGCTGGGCGTGGCGGGCGTCGACGAACGCCTCGACCTCCCGGGCCGTGAGCGGGCCGCGCTCGGCGACGACGTCACGGACGAGCTCGAGCACGCCCGGGTGGCGGGCCTCCAGCGCGTCGGGGTCCATGCCGGCCCAGCGCCGGCGGGTCCAGGCGACGAGCGGGAAGGTGGCGACGGGCAGGTAGCAGGCCTCGTGCGCCCAGGCCTCGACGAGGCGGCGCGGCGCCCGGCCCGCTGCCCGATCGAGCAGGGCGGTGTCGTACGGCCCGAGCCGGGCGAGCAGCGGCAGCAGGTGCGCCCGGACGAGGACGTTGACCGAGTCGATCTGCAGCAGCCCGATGCGCTCAACGGTGCTCGTGACGTGCCGCATCGTCACCACCGGGGGCCGGGTGCGATCCAGGCCCTGGGCGGCGATCGCGACGCGGCGCGCCTGGGCCGGGCTGATCGTGCGGGTCACCCGGACGACGATACCGAGACCGGCGTGCGGAGTCGACGGCATTCGCGGCCGCGCGCACGACTGCGGCCGGAGCATGGTGGTCCGGGCACCAGCGGTCCGGCAGGGCAACAGCCGGCGAGGGGGTCAGTCGAGCAGGCTCTCCAGGTGCGGGGTGCGCTCGTGGGCGCCCGGCAGCGGCTCACGGCCCCGGCCCAGGAGGAACCACAGCGGGACCACGAGCAGCGCGAGCACCAGGCCCACCCACACCCACGAGGCGGTCAGCGCGTACTCCGCACCCGTCAGCACGAGGGCGACGGCCATGAGCGCGGCGCCCAGCACGCCGAGCGCCCGCGCCGCGGCCGTGCGCCCGAGCTTCGCCACCGCCGCGCAGGCCAGGCCGTAGTAGAGAGCCACGAGCACCGAGATGATGCCGATCGAGTCGTCGAAGAGCGGCCCGGAGAACGCCATCCAGGCGGCGGCGACGGCGGCGGTGGTCCACGTGGCGAAGGACAGGGACCGGAAGCGGCGCGGCAGGTGCCCGCCGCGCGCCATGGACATCAGGCCGCGGGAGGTGGGGATCATCGTGGTGCCGATGGACGCCCCCGCCGAGACCGCCACGAGCGCGGCCAGCAACGGGGAGGCCACCGAGGACTCCGGGGCATAGGCCCAGCCGATGGCGGCGTAGGCGGCCGCCACCACGCCCAGCGCGACCCACGCCGAGACCCGCGGGGCCCGCTGCGTGGTGGACTCCTCGGTGAGCGAGAACGTGGAGTCCCACCCCCAGTACAGGAACAGGGCCAGCAGCACGGCGGCCGCCACGTCCCCGATCGAGACCCCGGTGCCGGTGGCGAGCTCCGCGGCGCCGTAGAAGCCGGTCCACTCCCCGTCCTCGACGCCCGTGCCGGGCGGCAGGGCCGGCGCGGTGCGCACGGCCCACACCAGCACGCCCACCCCGATCAGCTGCAGGACGGCCAGGACCCACTGCACGGCGGCCGAGACCCTGATCCCCGTGGCGGACACCGCCGCGAAGGCCGCCATGAGCAGGGCGGCCACGGCGGTGGTGGTCCAGGGCCCGGCGCCGATCCCGAGGGCGAACAGGGCGGAGTCGGCCGTGACCCAGGCGAGGGAGGCGAGCACGAGGGTCGCCGAGAGCCACAGCCCCCACCCGCCCAGGAACCCGGCGAACGCGCCGTAGGCCTCCCGGGCCCATCGGTAGACGGTGCCCTGGTCCTCGTAGAGGGCGTCCAGGCGGGCGAAGCAGACCGAGACGACCACCATGGGGAGCACGGCGCCGACCAGCACCACGGGGGTCCAGGTGCCGACCAGGGCGTGGATCAGGCCCACCGTGACCACGGCCGAGTACAGCGGGGCGATCGAGGTGGACCCGATGACCGCGGAGGTCGTGGTGGAGATCGACCGGGGGAGCAGGTGGGCGGTCACAGCAGACCCTTCTTGTCGATGACGTTGGGCACGAACCGGCAGTAGTAGTCGGTCAGCGGGCCGTCCGACTCGCGGATGCCGATGCCGGCCGCGCCCGCCTCGCCCACCACCCACGAGCCGATGACCGGGTGGTTGGGGGCGCCGTCGGAGCCCGGGAAGTTCCGGATGGGCGTGTAGGCCTGCCACACGTCCAGCGGGGACGGGTGGGGGTGCTCGGAGCGGATCCGCACGTTGCGGGCGTGCATCTCGATGCCGTCCCCCTCGCGGCCGAACACGGGCTTGCGCACCCACTCCCGCAGCTCGCCGGGCCCGTCCGGGTGGGCGGCCAGCAGGTTCTCGTGCCCGGGGAAGCACCGCCACAGGGCCACGAGCAGGAGCTTGTTGGACTGGAACATCTTCCACGCCGGCTCGTACCAGTGGTGCATCCGGGTGGGGTCGTCGAGCACGAACGCCCCGGGGCCGTCGTCGACCATGTGCTCCCACGGGTGCAGGGCGAAGATCTCCTCGATCGGGCCGACCACCACGGGGTCGTCCACGTCCCCGGTCGCGTGCACCCAGCCGCCGGACCCGGTGTCGTAGCGGACGTCCTCGACGGGCAGCAGGACGGCCCGGTAGCCGGCCTCGACCGCGGTGTTCGCGATGACGGCGGCGTTGGCCGCGTCCTCCCCGGACTCCTCCTCCCGGGTGTAGGCCACGTGCAGGGTCTTCGTGGCCGAGTACGGCAGCCGCTGCCGCCACCGGTCCACGAGCATGGGCCACAGCCCGTTGAGCTGGTCGAACTCCGGGTGGTCCTCGCCCAGGCCCGGGAACAGCGCCTCCATGCGGCTCCACTGGCAGATCGCCCCCTCGACCAGCCCGGTGGGGGTGTCGCCGTTGAGCTCGAGCATCTTCGGCGGGCCCGTCCCGTCCCAGGCCAGGTCGAAGCGGCCGTAGACCGAGGGCTCCCGCAGCCGGAGGGAGTGCTGGGCCAGCTCGAAGGCCGCCTCCGACAGGCCCAGCGTGCCCAGCGCGCCGGTGGCCAGGTACCGGGCGGCCTCGGCGCACATCCGGTGCAGCTCGTCCGTGACGGACTCCAGCTCGTCCACCTCGTCGGGGGAGAAGACGTAGGCGGCCGTCTCGTTCCAGTACGAGAAGGACCGGCCGTCGGGCCGCTCGGTGCGGGCGTAGGTGAGCCCCTCGGCGCGGACGGTGCGCTCCCAGCCGGGGCGCGGCGCCAGGCCGTCGATGCGCCGCATCAGGAGCCCCAGCCGCTCTTGGACCCGCCGAAGCCGCGCGAGACGCCGCTCTTGCCCACGGCGGCCCCGTCGCGGGGCAGACCGCGGGCCACGGTGGCCGAGCCCGGCGGCCGGCCGGTGCTCCAGCCCGCCGCGGACGACACCGGCGAGCCCACGGCGGGGACGGCCGTGGCCCGGGCGGAGCTCATGAGCACCCACATCGGGAAGAAGCCGCCCACCCGCGGCCCGCGGTCGTCGTCGCACTCGTCGTCGTCGACCCGCACGGGCTCGGCGCCGCCCTCCCCGTCCGGGTCCTCGACGCAGATCTGGGCGTAGTCCGAGTCCACCTCCTGCACGTCCTGGGCCTCCTGCCCGCAGCCGGTCAGGGCGATCGTCAGGGCGCCGATCGAGGCGGCGGCCATGGTCCGTGAGGAGGGGCGGGGCGGCATGCGGGGCCTTCCGGGACGAGGACGGGACGGGGCGGTCGAGGACTGCGGTGGCGCCGGTCGGGGCGCGGGGCCGGCCGGCACGGTCCGCACGGCGGCGCCGGTGCACCCGGCCCGCCCGTGCGGGGTCCTCCGAGCGTACGACGTCCCGGCCCCG
>NZ_PDDL01000002.1:0-79633 GCF_020833785.1 Kocuria sp. CCUG 69068 | reverse complement strand
ACGTCCTGCCCGCCGCCGCGGCACAACTTCACCTCGCTGCCGCGCATCCGCTCCGAGCGGCCGGCGCTGGACCTGCACCACCCGGAGCTGGCCGCGGAGTCCCCGCAGCAGTCCCCGGTCGACGACGGCGCCATCGCCACGCGGAAGGGCTGAGCATGAAACTCTCCATCAAACTGTTCATCCTCATCGGGGGCTTCAGCCTCCTGGTGGCCGTGGTCTACGGCTTCCTCACGCGGTTCGACGAGCTCGTCGGGTTCCCGGCGCTGCTGGCCGTCGGCGCCATGTCCTTCATGCTGGCCGTCTACCTGTGGCTCGTGAACCGCAACACCGGTGGCGTCCTCCCCGAGGACAAGCTCGACGGCGAGATCGTCGAGTCCGCCGGCGAGTACGGACACTTCTCCCCGTGGAGCTGGTGGCCCCTGCTGCTCGGGACCGGCTGCGCCCTCGCGTTCACGGCGCTGGCCATGGGCTGGTGGATCCTCGGCCTCGCCGCCCCCCTGGCGGTGCTCGGCCTGGTCGGTCTGATCTTCGAGTACTCCCGCGGCGACCACGCCCACTGACACGGGCGGCTGAACGCCGACCGTCGACAAGGCCCCGGACACCCCAGGTGTCCGGGGCCTTTCGCGTCCCCGCGCTGCGGGCGGCCGTGGCCCGTCCCGGGGGAGACCTGAGCGGGCCACAGCGTGCCTCGGGCACGAAGCTGACGGCGGGGGAGCCGCTGCCGCGGCAGGCCCTTGAGCAGGCCGGCGACGACGCTCCGTGCGACGGGTGCCTGGTGCCCCAGGGCCCGAGGCAGAACCTCGGGTGGAGCCAGGGCCGGGTTCCCGGGAACCGGGGCCCGCTGCCGCCCGCGACCTCGACGACACGGTCCGGAGCAGCGGCCCGGTCACTCCGCCACGAGCGGCCCGGTGCGTCGTCCAGAGGCTCCGGTGCGTCGTTCAGGGGTTCCGGCGCGATCGGACGGACGATGCCGGATGGCACGTGGTGCACCGGTCGAAGGTCGAGGCGCACGACCATCCCCGGGCGGTGCACCCTGGCGACCGTCCGTACTGCGTCCTCCGCCTGGTCATGGTGCGCCTCGAGCGGCTCGGTGTTCCGCGCGGGACCGTTCTCGACGCTGACCGGGTCGTCACCGCCGCGCCGCAGGCTCCGCGATGCCAGAGGACACGGAGCGTCCTCCCGCGTCCGTCCGGTGCCGGACCAGCCCGCCGGGCCTGGGGGCCGCCGGAGACGCCTCGGAGACGCCGGCGAGCACGGCGGCGACAACCGCCCCCGGTCGTCCGGGCCGCCCCGGCACGGGCTCTCAACGACCGCGCGGTGGCCATGGCGCATCTCCACGCCCGGCCCGGTGCATCGACCGGTGCCGATCCGGGCGCGGGCTCCAACGGTCCCGGGCTGGTACCGGTCGCTGCGGCCGCAGCGTCCCGCCAGAAGGGCGTGGACGCGGTCCTGCGGGCCTCCGGGGCAGCAGACCCGGGAGACTGCGGTTCGCAGATTCTGTCCCGCCGGAACGGCGCTGAGGGCCGTCGGAGGAGTACTGCGGTCATGTCTCCGATGTGTCCGACCACCGACGACGGATCCACAGATGCGACAGGGCCCCGAGAGGAGTGATCCTCTCGGGGCCCTGTCAGGCGTGCTGCCGGCTCAGCGCACGAGCTCCCGGTCCTGGGAACCCGTGGTGAGGGCGTCGGCCTCGTGGTGGTGGTGCGCCGCCTCGAGCTCGGCGGGGGTGACGGGGGCGACACGGTCCTCGAAGAAGAAGCGGCTGATCCGCTCGCGCGTCTTCTCCGTGGCCGTGATCTTGCCCTTGGCGTTCGGCTGGGCCGGCTCGACCTGGTAGTCGGGCATGTTGACCAGACGGTACCGCTTGTACTCGTCGAGGGGCTCGTGCACCTCGATGAACTCACCGTGGGGGAGCTGCTGCACCCGTCCGGTCTCCCGGCCGTGGAGGACAATCTCCCGGTCCTTGCGCTGCAACGCCAGGCAGATCCGGCGGGTGATCATGAAGGCCAGGATCGGGCCCAGGAAGTACAGGGCGCGCAGCCAGTACAGGACGTCGTTGACGGCCAGGTTGAAGTGCGTGGCGATGAGGTCGCCGCTGGCCGCGATGAGCATGATCGTGTAGAACGTCACGCCGGCGGCGCCCATGGCGGTCCGGAACGGAGCGTTCCGGGGACGGTCGAGGATGTGGTGCTCCCGGTCGTCCTTCGTGACCCAGCGCTCGATCCAGGGCCACGCGGCCATGAGCCCGAAGAGCACCGCGAGCGGCGCCATCGGCAGCAGCACGTTCATCGGGATCGACATGCCCCAGAACGTCCACTCCCAGTTGAACGGCCAGGTGCCGGGCATGAGGCGCACGGCGCCGTCGGTGAAGCCCATGTACCAGTCGGGCTGGGAACCGGCCTGCACCGGGGAGGGATCGTACGGACCGTAGTTCCAGATCGCGTTGATGGTGGTGGTGCCCGCCATCAGGGCCATGATGCCGAACACGATGAAGAAGAACCCACCGGCCTTCGCCGCGTAGATCGGTCCCACGGGGAAGCCGACGACGTTGTTCTCGGTGCGGCCCGGGCCGGGGAACTGGGTGTGCTTGTGCACCACGACCATGAACAGGTGGACGACGATCAGCATCAGGATGATCGCCGGGATCACGAGCACGTGGAGGATGTAGAGGCGCGCGATGATGTCGTGGCCCGGGAACTCGCCGCCGAACAGGAACATCGACAGGTAGGCGCCCACGATGGGGAGTGCCTTCAGGATCGCGTCGGCGATGCGCAGCCCGTTGCCGGAGAGCACGTCGTCGGGGAGCGAGTAGCCGGTGAAGCCGGCGACGATCGCGAGCAGGAACAGGGCGACGCCGACGAGCCAGTTGAGCTCGCGCGGCCGGCGGAAGGCGCCCGTAAAGAACACGCGCAGCATGTGCACGGACACGGCGGCGGCGAAGACCAGCGCGGACCAGTGGTGGATCTGGCGCAGGAAGAGACCGCCGCGGATGTCGAACGAGATGTCGAGCGAGGACGCGTAGGCCGCGGACATCTCGACGCCCTGCATCGGGACGTAGGAGCCCTCGTACTCCAGGGCCGCCATCGACGGCTCGAACCACAGGGCGAGGAACGTGCCGGAGAGCAGCAGGATGACGAAGGTGTACAGCGCCACCTCTCCGAACATGAAGGACCAGTGGTCCGGGAAGATCTTCCGGCCGAACTCCTTGACGATCGGCGACATGCCGACACGGGTGTCGACGAAGTTGGCGATCCGGCCGGTGCTCGTCTGGGGCTTGTACTCGTAATCAGTGGACGTGGACATCAGTTCGCCTCACCCTGCATCTCCTCGACATGGGTACCGCGCTGCGAGTAGGTCGGACCGACCGGCTCCTGGAAGTCGCTGCGGGCCACGAGGTAGCCCTCGTCGTCCACAGTGATCGGCAGCTGGGGAAGGGGCCGGGCAGCCGGCCCGAAGATGACCTCGCACTCGTTCGCGAGGTCGAACGTGGACTGGTGGCACGGGCACAGCAGGTGGTGGGTCTGCTGCTCGTAGAGCGCGACCGGGCAGCCGACGTGGGTGCAGACCTTCGAGTAGGCGAAGATGCCGTCGACGTTCCAGTCGGCCCGCTCGGGCGAGACGTTGACGGTGTCCGGGTCGAGGCGCATGAGCAGCACCACGGCCTTGGCCTTCTCGTCGAGGTAGCCCTCGTTGTGCCCGATGGCGCTCAGGTTCTCGGGGACCACGTGGAACGTGGATCCGAGGGTGACGTCCGAGGCCTTGATGGGGGTGCCGGAGGGATCGCGCACCAGACGGATCCCCTCGTCCCAGAGGGTCTCCTTGAGGACGTCCAGATCGGTCGGGCCGAGGTCCCGCAGCAGGCCGACGAACGGCAGGGGAGCGAGCACGGCCGCGCCGATGAGGGTGTTGCGCAGCAGCGGCCGGCGCTTGATCCCGGACTCGTCGTAGATCGTGGTCAGGATGCTCTGCGCCTCGGCGCGCTGCTCCTCCGTGCGCACCGCGTGCCGGTTCTCGACCAGCTCGTGGTCCGGCATGAGCGTGCGGGCCCAGTGGACGACGCCGAGACCGATGCCGAACATGCCCAGGGCCACACCGAGGCCCAGCAGCAGGTTCTGGAGCTGCAGGGCGCGTGTGGGCTCGGTGTTCGTGACGTCGTAGATGGGACCGTCGACACGGATGCCGAAGTACCCGACGAAGAACAGGATCGAGCCGAGGATCGAGATCAGGAACAGCAGGACGACCTGCCGTTCGGCGCGCTTGGCGGCCGTGGAGTCGACGTCCGTCAGGCGCGGGCGGTGCGGGGGCAGTCCGGGGTCGGGGAAACGCTCCATTGCCGTGGTGCCCGTGGTGGCAACGGTTCCCGACTGGTGGGGAGTGCCGTCACTGTGGCTTCCCATGTGGTCCCTCATTCTTCTCTTGGTGCAGTTGATCGTAGCTTCGGGGTCCGACATCCGCTGCCGGCACGGCCCGTCAGGCGGAGCGCGAGGTGAGCCAGACGGTGAACCCGATGATGACGGCGAGGCCGATGGTCCAGACGAACAGGCCCTCCGACACCGGGCCGAGGGCGCCGAGCCCGAAGCCACCGGGGTTGGGGCTGTCCTCGAGGGTCTTCAGGTACGTGATGACGTCCCGCTTCTCCTCGGGGGTGATGTTCGCGTCGTTGAACACCGGCATGTTCTGCGGGCCGGTCTGCATGGCCGTGTAGATGTGCCTCTCCTCGACGCCCATCAGGGAGGGGGCGTACTTGCCGCGGGTCAGCGCGCCGCCGGCACCGGCGGCGTTGTGGCACATGGCGCAGTTCGCGAGGAAGACCTTGGCACCATTGGCGGCGTTGCCCTGGGAGACGTCCAGGTACTCCTCCTCCGGCAGGCCGGGGCCGGCCCCGAAGGTGGCCACGTACGCGGACATCTGGCGGACCTGCTCGTCGTTGAACTGGACCGCCTTCTGCTCGGCCTGCGGGCCGTTGGCCTGCATGGGCATGCGGCCGGTGCCGACCTGGAAGTCGACGGCGGCGGCACCGACGCCCACGAGCGAGGGACCGGAGGGGGTTCCGGCGCCGTCGAGGCCGTGGCAGGTGGAGCAGTTCGCGACGAACAGCTTCTCGCCCTCCTCGATGTCCTGCGCGGTGTAGGACTCGGTCTGGGCCTTGGCCTCGTTGGTGGTGGTGGCGACTGCATAGAGCCCACCGCTGAGGAGCAGGGCCAGGACCATCAGGACCAGGACGGCCAGAGGGTGGCGTCGCTGCTGCGAAAGTGCCTTCACGTCAAACGTTCCTTTAACTCGGTGTTGGTTTGCTTGGTGCGTCCTCCGGGCGGCGCGGCCTACCGGAGGAAGTAGACCACGAGGAACAGCACGATCCAGACGACGTCCACGAAGTGCCAGTAGTAGGACACGACGATCGCCGAGGTGGCCTCGAAGTGCCCGAAGCGCTTGGCGATGAAGGCACGCCCCATGATGAACAGGAACGCGATGAGACCGCCCGTCACGTGCAGGGCGTGGAAGCCCGTGGTGATGTAGAAGGCGGAGCCGTAGGAGTTGGCCGGGATGCTGATGCCGTGGGCGACCAGCTCCGCGTACTCGAAGGACTGCACCGCCACGAAGATCGCGCCCATGATGAAGGTCAGGGCGAACCACTCGATCATTCCCCACCGGCGGACGTCGAACAGCCCGCCGGCCCGGCGGGGCTGGAGGCGCTCGGCCGCGAAGACGCCGAACTGGCAGGTCACCGAGCTCAGCACCAGGACGATGGTGTTGGCGAGGGCCAGCGGGATGTTGAGCTTGGCGGACTCCTCGGCCCAGAGCTCCGGTGCGGTGGAGCGCAGGGTGAAGTACATGGCAAAGAGGCCGGCGAAGAACATCAGCTCGGAAGCGAGCCACACGATGGTGCCCACTGAGGTGAGGTTGGGTCGGTTGATCGACCCGCCTACCGGCTTGGCTGGGGTATGGGTTGCAGTCGTCACAGAGACATTATGTCGCCAAAACTCCCGGTGGACCAACCAGGGGCGGGGTCGGGCGGTTCGCGTGTCCGGGTGGCGGGGGCCCCCGCTGACGAGCCGCGCCGTCTCCTCGCGCGTCCGGGCGCGGGAGGCCGGGGATCAAGGGGCCTCCGAGCCCGGGATGTGATCCGTGTCACAAGTCCTCGGCGAGGGGCATCCTCCGCCCGGCCGCCCGTTCGGGCCGGTCCGGCGGCGGGCGATACGATCGGGGGCGTGAACACGACGACACCGACGACCGCCCCGCACTTCGAGTGGCCGGACCTGATCACCGCCCTGATCTCCGGCACCGATCTGACCCGCGACCAGGCCTACTGGGCCATGGACACGATCATGTCGGGCGAGGTGTCCGACGTCGTCATCGCCGGCTTCCTCGTGGCACTGCGGGCGAAGGGGGAGACGGTCGAGGAGCTGACCGGGCTGGCCGACGCCATGGTGGGCAACGCCCGGCCGGTCGACATCCCCGGCCCGGCCCTGGACATCGTGGGGACCGGCGGCGACCGGCTCTCCAGCGTCAACATCTCCACGATGTCCGCCCTCGTGTGCGCGGGCGCCGGGGCCAAGGTCGTCAAGCACGGCAACCGTGCGTCGTCCTCGAAGTCCGGCTCCGCCGACGTCCTGGAGGCGCTCGGCGTGCGGCTGGACCTGCCGGTCGAGATGGTGGAGTCCGCGGCCCGGCACGTGGGCATCACGTTCCTCTTCGCCCAGACCTTCCACCCGTCGATGCGCTTCGCCGCGGCGGCCCGGGCGCAGCTGCGCGTGGCCACCGCCTTCAACTTCCTGGGGCCGATCACGAACCCGGCGCGGGTCGAGGCCTCGGCCGTCGGTGTGGCCGACCGCTCGCTGGCGCCGCTGATCGCGGGCGTCTTCGCGGCCCGCGGCGACCGGGCCCTCGTCTTCCGGGGCGGCGACGGCCTCGACGAGCTCACCGTGACGGCGCCCTCCGAGGTCTGGGAGGTCCGGGACGGGCGGGTCGACCACCACGACCTCGAGCCGCTCGACCTCGGCATGCCCCGGGCCACGATCGAGGACCTCCGGGGCCAGGACGCCCGGTACAACGCGGGCGTGGTCGAGCGGGTCCTGGCGGGGGAGAAGGGGCACGTGCGCAACGCCGTGCTGCTCAACTCCGCCGCCGGCCTCGTGGCCTTCGACACCGGCGCCGAGGGGTCCTTCCGGGACCGGATGGCCGCGGCGGTGCGGCGCGCGGAGGAGTCGGTGGACAGCGGCGCGGCCCGCGCCGTCCTGGACCGCTGGATCGCCCACACCGCGCGCTGAGGCGCCGCGCCGGCGGAGGGCTGACGACGACGGAGGCCGGCGGGGCGTTCCCCCGCCGGCCTCCTGCTGTCCGTGCGCTCGACCGCCGCGCGGGCTCCGGCCCGGCGGCACGAGGCCGGGCGACCGGTGCCCGTCAGTCGATGCCGAGCGAGAAGGCCGCCTCCAGGTCGTGCTTGCTGTAGGTCCGGAACGCGATGTTGGTGTTCGTGCCCACGACGCCCTCGACCTTGGAGAGCCGGTCGGCGATGACGTCCGCGAGGTCCTCGTGCCGGTGCACGCGCACCATCGCGATGAGGTCCCAGTCGCCGGTCACGGAGTACACCTCGCTGATGCCGGGGATGTCGGAGATCTGCTCGGCGACCTCGGGGATCCGGTCGGCGGAGGTCTTGATGAGGACGATGGCGGTGAGCATGGAGCACCTTTCGCGGGAGCGGGGCCGGCAGGACCGGCGGGACGGAGGGGTCAGCGCGGACGGCGGGAGCGGGCCGCGCGCAGCCCCGAGACCAGGGCGCGGGGGCCCAGCAGGAAGACGCCGAGCACCGCGAGCGTGACGAGGACGAAGCTCGGTGCCGTGCCCTCGCCGACGAGCAGGCGCAGACTCATGCCCACGGCCACGGTCGTCGACCACAGCGCGACGCCCCTCGGCCAGACGGCGAACGGGGCGCGGTGCACCCGCCACCCGATCCAGCCCAGCAGGAGCCCGGCCAGGAACGGCCACGCCGTGATGAGGAGGCCGGCGGCGTCCAGGGCGTGGGTGCTGCGGCCCAGGCCGGCGAACAGCAGGACGAGCAGCACGTCCACGGTCAGCGCCGCGGCCCAGGGACCGGAGTGCGTGGTGCGTTCCTCGGGGCGGGCGGTGAGGAGGGCGGACGTGTGCATGCTGGCAGTCTAGTGCGACGTCCACGGGTCGCGATCCGGGACTCCCGAAGCCTCAGGTGCACCTTGAGGGTTGAGGGCTGCGGGCGACAAAAGTCTCAACCTTCCACCAGGGGTCGATGGTCCGGGCCCGGAAGACAGGGAGGGATGCCGGGCCGCCTCGGGTGCCGGACTCGTGTCGGAATGCGGGACGGCGGGGTGGTTGAGGAGTACCACATCCTCGTGCGGCGCGGCGTCCCGGTGGAGCGGCCGGTGCGACGAGCGGCGGAGGTGTGTGCGACAGGGGATGCTCGGGAGTGGTACATAGCGGGTGGAACGGGCCGGAGGGGAGCCTTCGCTCCACGCTACTTTACATAATGTCGATTATCGGCGCTTAAGTAGGACGAGTAGAAACAGGTGCGAGAACTCGTCCCACTCTGCCTACGGGCGTCTGCCCAGGCGGTGACAGGGTTCGTAGCGGACCGGCGGGGTCGTCGAGCTCAGCGCGCCGGCGTCGTCCGTGCAGGCCGGCATGGAGAACTCTCGTTTAATGAGAGATTCGCGCGTACGGTGTGGCCATGGAACGGCTTCCGGGGCACGTGCCGGGGTTCTTGGTCGATGACAGTGTGGGGTTGCTGCGGGCCGAGGACCGGGTGTTCGAGGCGATGCTGGATGGGTGGCGGGCCCAGCAGCTGGCCCGGGGTCTGAGCCCGGCGTTCATCCTCGCCTCGTGCCGGTTGGTGGCCCGGTTCCAGGAGCACGCCAATGAGTACCCGTGGCGGTGGTCGTCCCATCACCTGGACGAGTTCCTGGCCGATCGGCGCAACAAGGACCGCCCGGTGAGTCTGGCGACGCTGCGGGCCAATGCCGGGGCGATCCGGATGTTCTGCAGCTATCTCACCGACCCCCGGTACGGCTGGGCGGGTTTCTGCGAGCAGGTCTTCGGGGACGTGCCCGCCCAGGTGGTCTTCGAATGGAACGCTCCCCGGCACCGGGTCGATGACGCGGTGCCCCCGGCGCGCCGGTCGTTCACCAAAGTCGAACTGCAACGCTTCTTCGACACCGTCGATGATGTGGTCGACGCCGAGTACGCCAAAGGGTCCAAACGGTGGCTGCCGGCGCTGCGGGACTCGACCGCGTTCAAGGTCGCCTATGCCTACGGTTTGCGTCGCCGGGAGCTGGCGATGCTGGAGTACGTCGACTTCGGCCCCAACCCACACGTACCCGCCTACCAGGGCTTCGGCGCAGTGGAGGTGCGCTGGGCGAAAGGGGTGGCCGGGTCGGGCCCGCGCCGGCGCACCGTGCTCACCGTCCCGGAGTTCGACTGGGTGGTCGACCTGCTTCAGTTCTGGCTCTCCCCCGCCGGCCGGCCACGGTTTGCCACCGCGGATCGCTCGGCCCTGATGTGGCCCTCGGAACGGGCCGGGGCCGCGGCCGTGCGCAGCTTCGACCGGTCCTTCCAACGGGTCCGCCAGCTGGCGGGGCTGCCCGAGGAGCTGTCGCTGCACGGGCTGCGCCACTCCTACGTGACGCATCTGATCGAGGCCGGCTACGACCCGTTGTTCGTTCAGCAGCAGGTCGGACACAGCTACTCCTCCACCACCGCGCTCTACACCTCGGTCTCGGCCGACTTCAAGCACAAGACCGTGCAGAAGATGATCGCCGCCCGGCTCGCCACCCCCCACGAGGAGACCCCCTGATGCCTGAACAGCGACGCATCAGCTACCGCTGGAACCTGCGGAAAGTCATGGCCGAACGCAACCTGTGGAAGACCACCGAGCTCATCCCGCTGCTGCGCTCCCGCGGAATCAACCTCTCCAACGCCCAGGTGCACCGGCTGGTCACGACCACCCCGGAACGCATCCCAGCGCGCACCTTCGCCGCGTTGTGCGACATCCTGGACTGCTCCCCCAACGACCTCTTCGAGCCCTACCTCGAGCTGCGCGCCGCGGCCACCGCCAACGCCCCGGCCCGACCGCAGGACATCGGCATCACCCCGGGCCAGCCCATGGCCCGCCGGATTCACCTGGTGCCCGAGGAGACCGACGAGTCTCCGTGAGCAGACCCCGCCCACCCAGTGACCCGGTGACCTGGCCGACCCCGTGCACCCGTTGCCGGGGCCATCACCAGATCGTGGTCACCTGGCCCGACGGGCCGGTGTGCCGCTACTGCTACCAGGCGGCCAAACGCACCACCGGCACCTGCGCCTGCGGCCACGTGGGCGTGCTGCCCGGGCGCCGCGACGGGCACCCGGCCTGCCGCAACTGCACCCGGATCAGCCTGAACCTCGACTGCCTCACCTGCGGGGCCGAGGCGGAACTGCACTCCCACGGCCAGTGCTGGGCCTGCGTGCTGGCCGCCACCGTCGACCGGCTGCTCACCGACCCGCGCACCGGCCAAATGCACCCGGCCCTGGCCCCGGTGGCCGCCGCGCTGAAGACGATGTCCCGCCCCAACAGCGGGCTGACCTGGCTCAACCAGGACCACGTCACCGCCTTCCTCACCAACCTGGCCGCCACCGGCGACATCACCCACGAGGCCCTGGACGCCCTGCCAGCTTCTCGCACCCGCGACTACGTCCGGGGCCTGCTCATCACCCATGGCGCCCTGCCCGCCCGGGACGAACTGATCATCCGCTACGACGCCTGGGCCACCACCGCACTGGCCCGGGTCACGACCGGCGACCACCGCGAGGTCGTACGACGCTTCATCCGCTGGCACCACCGACGTCGCCTGCAGGAGATGACACCGGTGCCCTACGGGGCGTTCCTGCGGGCCAAGCAGTCCGTCACGGTGGCCATCGACTTCCTCAACTGGCTCACGGATCACGGAATCCAGCTGCCGGACGTGCACCAAGCCCATCTGGACCAGTGGCAGGCCCACGGACCCACCACCGGCGAAATCGCCAGCGGCTTCCTGAGCTGGGCCATCACCTCCCAGCTCGTCGACCCCGCCCTCACCATGACGCCGCACCGCCGCGGCACCAGCCCCAGACTCAGCCTTCCCAACCAGCACCGCGCGCTTCACCAGGCCACCGTCAGCGCAGATTTGCCGACCCGCGACCGCGCCGCGGCGATCCTTGTGCTCGTCTTCGGCCAGCAGATCGAAGACATCGTCAAGCTGACCTGGGAAGACGTCACCGTGACCGACGAGCTGGTCACCATCACCCTCGGCGCCGACCCGATCGCCCTGCCCACCCCGCTCGACGAACCCTGGCGCGCTCTGGCGGCCGCACCGAGCCACGACGCCACCGCCGCACACCCGAACAGCCCGTGGGTGTTCCGCGGCAGCTTCCCCGGCCGGCATCTGCACGCCGGGCACCTCAGGAACCGGCTGAGAACACACTTCAGCGCCCGGGCGGCCCGACTGGGCACACTGCACGAACTGACCAAGCATGCCCCTGTGGCAATCATCGCCGACGCCCTCGGCTACGCCCCCACCACCATCGCCCACCACGCCACCGACTCCTCAGCCGGCTACGCCCAGTACATCGCGGCCATCCGCGCCACTCAGAAGATCGAGCCGGCGCCCTGATCCCGCCAGAGGCCTACTCGTCCTCCTTCAACACGTCTCACTACCGGTCTACGGAGCAGGCTGTCCGGGGGGCAGCGCTCAGCATCCGTGTCCGCGCACGCCGTCGTTCCGGCTGTTCCGGTGAGCTCCGGACGCTCGGCTCTGCCGTGACGACACGACCCCGTCCTGCAGCGCGGATTCATCGCGCGGCTCCGGGGCCGGCAGGAGCGACCCGCCGTGAGATCCCGGACGACGACGGGCCGGTGGGCCGTGGGCCTCTCCGCCGCCGGGCTCGTGCTGGGCTCGGTCGCGCCCGTCCTGACAGTCGTCCGACAGGACACTGGCACCGAGCCCGCGCTTGTCGTCGTCGCGCCGATGCTCGCAGCACCGTTACGACACGGCGGACCGGCCGTCCCGCTCCGAACAGACCGGCGCCTCTCCCCTGTCGACGCCGTCAGCAAGCCGATGTCCTCGTGTTGCGCCGCCCGGCCCTCCTTTTGTGGCCACTTGTGGGGGGATTCCCCCGTCGACCCGGCCTCGGGGGCCGGCCGCCGATACGCTCGCCGTGGCCGACCTGAATTCGCGTCGGCAAATTCTTGGTTCAAGGGGAGGACATCCGTGGGACGACGGAACACTGTGATCGTGACGGACGGCCGGGGGCGCCGGCTGGCGACCTCCGTGCTGGCCCTGTCGGTGCTGGCCCTGGCCGGCTGCGGACAGGACGACGCCTCGGACGCACCCCCCGCGACCGCCTCCGGATCGGTCGCCCTCTCCCCCTCGCACGGCGGCCTGCAGGGCGGGAACCTGGTCCTGGCGGACACCGGCGGGGGCACCGACGGCCCGGTCACCGTCCGCTTCGGCGAGACGGAGGTCGAGTGCGAGTTCGACGACCGCTCCGCGCGCCACGCCTGCGTGGCCCCGGCCCGCGGGACCCCGGGCACGGTGGAGGTCTCCTTCGCGTCCGGCGGGAGCGACGTCGGGGAGAAGACCGCCTACACCTACACGACGCAGGGCACGCAGGACGTCCCCCTCCTCACGGTGAACACGGAGACCGTGCGCAGCAACGCCGAGGCGATCCGAGCCGACTTCCCGTCGAACGTCCAGCTCGGCGCCGTGCTCAAGAACGGCGAGCCCGTGGACGTGTTCGGCAAGGTCATCGAGGACGCCGCCGAGGTCGACTACATCTTCGTGCCGAAGCTCGACGACGCCATCGCCCTGCGCGAGGCCGGCGTCGAGGCGAAGATCGCGGTGCTCTACGTCGCCCAGATCGAGGACATCCCGCTGCTGATGCACTACGACGTGGAGGTCGCCGCCACGGACCCCGCCTGGGTCGAGGCGGCGGAACAGGTGCTGTCCACCACGGGAGGGACGCTGAAGGTCCACCTGTGGGTCGACACGGGGATGGGGCGCGAGGGCGTCGTGCCCGAGGAGGCGCTCCCCCTGGCCCGAGCCGTCGAGGACGCCCCGCACCTGGAGCTCGCCGGCATCGCCACGCACTTCTCCACCGTCACGGCGGAGGACAAGGACGCCATCGAGCGCAACGACACGGCCAACACCACGGTGGCCCAGAAGAACCGCTTCGACGGTGCGGTGGCCGCGATCCGGGACGCCGGCCTCGGGCAGGACGCCCTGATCCACGCGGGGGCCAGCGACGTGCTGGACCAGGAGATCGACTCCCTCTACTACGACCTGCTGCGGGTCGGCGGCATGTTCTTCGCCAGCAGCCCGCCGGAGACGACCCTCTACTCCTGGACCACGGAGCTGAGCCAGGTCAAGACGCTCCCCGCGGGCTGGTGCATCGACTACGGGTGCACCGAGCCGACCACCGAGCCCAAGAAGGTGGGTCTCGTCAACCACATCCCGTCCCGGGAGAACGAGCTGACCTACACGGTCGGCGGCAAGCAGGTCCCGGTGCTGCTCGACCACGGCACAGTCCTGACCCTCGACCTGTCCGAGGTGCCGGAGGCGGCCGCCGGGGACGAGGTGGCCATCGACTTCAGCGCGGAGGCCTTCCACCTGCTCGACGCCACCGCGCCGCTGCCGGTGACGACCACCGGCAGGTGACCGGCGCCGTTCAGGACCGACCGGCCGAGTCCTCGACGTCGTGGTCCAGCACGAGGTCGGCGTGGAAGTCCCGGGCCAGCTCCCGGGCGCGGGCGGCCCGGCGCGCGGAGGCCTCCGGTGCGACGGTGAGGTCCACGTAGACGACGGGCCGGCCGCAGGACTCCTCGAGCCGGGCCCGCAGCACCTCCGCCCGGTCGTCGCCGGGCGCGCAGCGGCCCGTGCCGAGCAGGACGAACGCGCGCTCGAAGTCGGGCTCGGCGGGAACGCCCCGCGCGATCAGGGCGGGCAGCCGGGACTGCAGCGCGGAGAGGCCGACCACGGCGGTCGCCGTCCCGGCGAGCCAGGCGCCGGCGGCGGAGACCGCCACCGAGGTGATGAGCTTCATGGATCTCCTCCTCCCGCGTGCCGGGGTCTGTGGGGCGGACCGGCACCGGGCCGGACCGACGGACGGTGGCGTCCCGCGGTCCCGGGAGAGTCCGGTGCGACCACCGTAGAGATCCCAACGCCCCCGGAACAGCGCCTATTCCGGGGACGCCGGCCGCGGCCCTGCCGCCACGCCGCTCCAGCGTCCTGTCAGGCCCGTGGGGCAGAATGGGCTCAAGGTGAGGGTGCCCTCGCGGACGCGGATTCGGAAGGCCGGGGACGGACATGTGGGAGTGGCTGGTCGAGAACTCGTGGGTCCTGTGGCTGATCGTCGTGATCGCTCTGGCCGCCGTCGAGATGCTCACCCTGGACTTCCTCTTCCTGATGATGTCCGCCGCCGCGTTGCTGGCGTTCGGCGTGAGCTGGGTGACGGACAACTTCGTGCTCCAGGTGGTGACGTTCGCCCTCGCCTCGGTGCTGCTCATCTTCGCGGTGCGGCCGGTGGCCCTGCGCCGCCTCAACCGGTCCACGCCCGGGACCGCGTCCAACGCCGCCCGGCTCATCGGCCTCCCGTGCCAGGTCCTGGACCCCGTGACCGGCCGCAGCGGGCTGGTGCGCCTGGAGGGCGACACCTGGAGCGCCCGCTCGGTCACCGGCGAGCAGCTGCCCCCCGGCACCGACGTCTTCGTCCACGACATCGAGGGCGCCACCGTCCTCGTGGCCCCGTACCCCGCGCCGGCCGCCGACGGCGGGCCGGCGCCGCGCCCGTCCTTCTGACCCCCAAGACCGCACCGGCCCGGCGGGAACGCCGCCCGGAGCGGCACCACCGAGAGAGGCACCCGTGGACCTAGCCGTCATCGTCCTGCTCGCCGTCCTGGTCGTCCTGGTCTTCATCATCCTGCTGAGGTCGGTGCGGATCATCCCGCAGGCCCGGGCCGGGATCGTCGAGCGACTCGGCAAGTACCAGAGCACCCTCACCCCCGGTCTGCACTTCCTCATCCCGTTCGTGGACCGTCTCCTGCCCCTCATCGACCTGCGCGAGCAGGTCCAGTCCTTCCCGGCGCAGTCCGTGATCACGGAGGACAACCTGGTGGTCGGCATCGACACGGTCGTCTACTTCCAGGTCATGGATCCGCGTGCCGCCACCTACGAGATCGTCGACTACATCCAGGCCGCCGACCAGCTGACGTCGGCGACCCTGCGCAACGTGGTGGGCGGTCTGAACCTCGAGGAGGCGCTGACCTCCCGCGACAAGATCAACGCCGAGCTGCGCGGGGTCCTGGACTCCACCACGGGGCGCTGGGGCATCCGGGTGTCGCGGGTGGACATCAAGGAGATCACTCCCCCGCCGTCCATCCAGGACTCGATGGAGAAGCAGATGCGCGCCGAGCGGGAGCGCCGCGCGGTGATCCTCACGGCCGAGGGCGACAAGCAGTCGCGGATCCTCATGGCCGAGGGCCAGCGGCAGGCGGCCATCCTGTCCGCGGAGGGCGAGGCGAAGGCCGCGATCCTGCGCGCGGACGGCGAGGCCCAGGCCATCCGGAAGGTCTTCGACTCGATCCACCGGGCCCGGCCGACCCAGAAGCTGCTGGCCTACCAGTACATCCAGACCCTGCCCAAGGTCGCCGAGGGCAGCGCCAACAAGGTGTGGATGATCCCCGCCGAGCTCGGCGACGCCCTGCGGGGCGTGGGCGACTTCCTCTCCAGGCCTGACGAGGACGGCCCGGACCGGACCTGGTCGGACGCGGACGAGATGCCGGAGCCCGAGTCCGCGGACGAGCCCCTCGTGAAGCCGGACGCCGTCCGGGTGACGGAGGAGGACCTGCAGCCCAACCTGGAGCGCACCACCGTCGACCCGGACGAGTTCACCATCCCCCGGCCCTCGACCATCGACCCGGAGGCACCCGTGCGCCTCGACGACCCGATGCCGCCGCAGGACGGCCCGGCCGCCCGCTGACGCGGCGGACCCGGGCCCCGGGGAACAACCCCGGGAGCCCGTGCGTTGCACCCAGCGGATCCCGGGTCCGTGCGACCCGCCGTCAGCCCGAGCGTGCGCCACTGCCGTGGCCACCGTCAGTTATGGAGGAACCACCACAATGAGCGACCGCAGCCTCAGGGGAATGCGTCTGGGCTCCCAGTCCATGGAGACCGAGGCCGGTGTCGAGCCGGCCCCGCGCCAGCGCGTCGAGTACCGCACCGCGGACGGCGAGAAGGTCACCGTCACCTTCGCGGCGGAGGCCGAGATCCCGCCGGTGTGGGTGTCGAAGACCGGCAAGGAAGCGATCATCGTCAACGGCGAGAAGCCGGTGAACCCCAACGAGAAGCACCAGCGCACGCACTGGGACATGCTCCTGGAGCGGCGCAGCACGGACGAGCTCGAGGAGATCCTGGCCCAGCGCGTCGAGTTCTACCGGGAGAAGCACGCGATCTGATCCTGTCGCCCGGCACATGCGGAGGGCCCCACCCGGTTCGGGTGGGGCCCTCCGCATGTGCCGGGCAGCGCGCCGGTCAGAGGCTCAGCGGCGGGTGAGCTTGCCCGCCAGGGTCCTGGCGCGGGCTGTGAGCCCCCACTGGGCCACGCGCACGACGGCCTCCCGGGTCACGTCCGGGCTCATCTTGGACTCGCCCTCGGCGCGCTCCACGAAGGTGATGGGCACTTCGACGACGCTCAGGCCGGCCCGCTCGGTGCGCCAGCCGAGATCGATCTGGAAGCAGTAGCCCTTGGAGTCGACGGTCTCGAGACCGATCCGTTCGAGGGTCTCGCGGCGGAAGGCGCGGTAGCCGGCGGTGATGTCGTGGATCCGGGAGCCCAGGAGCGTCCGGGCGTAGAGGTTGCCGCCGCGCGAGAGCAGCTGGCGCTGCAGGGGCCAGTTCACGGTGCGCCCGCCGGGGACGTAGCGGGAGCCGATGGCCAGGTCGGCGCCGCGCTCCACGGCGTCCAGCAGCAGCGGGAGCTGCTCGGGCTGGTGGGAGCAGTCGGCGTCCATCTCGACCAGGACGTCGTAGTCCCGGGCCAGGCCCCAGCGGAAGCCGGCGATGTACGCGGCGCCGAGGCCCTCCTTGCTGGTGCGGTGCAGGACGTGGATGTTCTCGTCCGCGGCGGCCATCTCGTCGGCGAGACGGCCGGTCCCGTCCGGGCTGTTGTCGTCCACCACCAGCACGTGCCCGTCCGGGACGGCCTGGCGGAGCCGGTCCATCACGGTCGGGAGGGACTCGTGTTCGTTGTAGGTGGGGATGACGGTCAGTACGCGCACCGGGTGGTTCCTTTCGAGGTCTGCCTGCCGCACCACAGGGCAGGCTCCCTCGTCTTCGGACCAGTCCGGCCCTGAGGGGATGCCGGCCTGTTTTCTAAGGACGAGCGAGCCCACCCGGCAGCAGTTGCCCAGCCTAACCTGCCCCGCGCCTGCGACCAAGATCCGAACGCCGCGGGGTGGCCGGGCGCCCCGCGGCTCAGAACCCGGCGGAGCGGTACAGCTCGACGCCGTCGAGCACGGTCTGGCGGCACACGGGCAGGGACACGCCGTCGAGCGCGGGGAGCAGGGGGGTGCGGGCGCGCGGGTCGGTGCTCCAGGCGGAGCCGGTCCCCTCGGCCTGCTGCACCATGAGGGCCTCGACGTCCCAGACGGCGAACGTGGCCGGGGTGCCGGGCGCGAGCTGGCCCTGCATGGGGTCGGGGTGCCGGGCGGCCCGCCACGCGCCCCGGGTGGAGGCGAGGAACGCGGCCCGCGCGGAGATCCGCTGGTCCGGGTCGTGGTGCTGGAGGCAGGCGCGGACGGTCTCCCACGGGGACAGCGGCACCACGGGGGCGTCGCTGCCGAGGGCCACCGGGACCCCGGCACGGTAGAAGGAGGCCATCGGGTTCATCGCGGCCGCCCGGTCGGCCCCGAGGCGCTGCTCGTAGAGCCCGCCCGGTCCGCCCCAGGCGGCGTCGAAGCCCGGTTGCACGGACACGGTCACGGCGTGGTGGGCGAGCCGCTCGATGCCCTCCGGGTCGATCATCTCGGCGTGCTCCAGGCGGTGGCCGGCGCTGTGCAGGGCCCGCTCCCCCACGAGCGCCTCGGCGCGGTCGAGGCCGTCGAGGACGATGTCCATCCCGGCGTCCCCGATGACGTGGAAGCCGCCCTGCAGACCGGCCTCCGTGGTCGCGGCGAGGTGGGCGGCCACGGCCGCGGCGTCGAGGTAGCGGTCCCCCAGGTCGCCGGGGGCATCGGCGTAGGGGGCGCGCAGCGCGGCGGTGCGGGAGCCCAGGGCGCCGTCGACGCACAGGTCCCCGGCGAGCCCCACGAGCGACTCCCGCCGCTCCACGGGGCGTCCGAGCAGGTCCGCCAGGGCGGTGTCGAACCGCTCCGCCACCGCCAGCGCCTCCTGGGCCGTGGCCACGAGCTCCCCCCGGTAGGGCAGCACGCGGGGAGTGGCGCCCTCGGCGCCGACCCCGTGGTTGGCGAGGGCCGTCA
The DNA here is from genome assembly GCF_020833785.1 of Kocuria sp. CCUG 69068. NCBI lineage: Bacteria > Bacillati > Actinomycetota > Actinomycetes > Micrococcales > Micrococcaceae > Kocuria > Kocuria sp. CCUG 69068. The sequence continues at coordinate 61,113 of NZ_PDDL01000002.1, read as the reverse complement.
GCCGAACGAGGTCCTCGAAGGGGGCGACCTGCTCGGCGTTGGCCTCGACGAGGGCCACGTAGCCCTGGGCCGCGGCGTGCCGCAGGGCGAGCCGGTGCAGCTCGGCGCGGCGCTCGGCGTCGAAGTCGAGGGCCGCGGCGCGCACCCGGTCGTGGGCCAGGTTCTCCACGCGGCCGTCGCCGAGCCACCCGTCGGTCCCGGCGAGGCCCAGCCGCCGGGCCAGGGACGAGGACACCACCCCGGAGTGGACGTCGATGCGGGTCAGGTAGACCTCGCGCCCGCCGGCGGCCCGGTCGAGCTCCTCCGCCGTCGGCGCCCGGCGCTCCGGCCACACGGACTCGTCCCAGCCGGAGCCCAGGACCGGGCCCGTGCTCGTGCGGGCGGCACCGGCCACGGCGTCGAGCACCTCGTGCAGGGAGCCGGCCGCCGTGAGGTCCAGGGTGGACAGCGCCAGGGCGGTCTCGGTCACGTGCACGTGGGAGTCCACGAACCCCGGGGCCAGCAGCCGCCCGTCGAGGTCGACCACGTCCATGGAGGAGTCCTGCAGGGACTGCGCCGCCTCCTCGGAGCCGACCCAGGCCACGCGGGTGCCGTCGACCAGCAGGGCCGTGGCGAACGGGTCCGCGGGGCTGTAGACGGAGCCGTTGCGGTAGAGGACGGGACGGGCGGGGACGGTGGTGCTCACGGGTCTCCTGTTCGGGGGCGGTGGTGCGCGGGGGTCGTGCGGGGCGGTCGTGCTGGTGGACGGGGCGGCGCGGGGCGGGAGGGCGCGGCTCAGTCCTCGAACGCGGAGTGGGCCACCACGCCGCGGCGCACCAGCGCGATCGCGCGCTGGCACTGGGCGCGCGTGCCGGCGTCGAGGAGATCGATCTTGGCGAGCTGGTCGAGCATGTCGATCACCTGCTTGGCCCAGCGCACGAAGTCGCCGGCGGCGAGCTCCGTGCCGGACAGGGCCGCGCTCAGGGTCGCCCCGCGCGCCCAGAGGTGCATGGCCTCCACGAGCCCGAACTCCGGCTCCGCGGTGGTCGGGAGGTGGCGCTCCTGCTCGCGGTCGGTGAGCAGGGACCAGTTGCGCACCACGGTCTGTGCGGCCCGGTCCATGGCGGCGGTCGGCAGGACCGGCTGGATCCCCTGCTCCTCGCGCTTGGCCTGGTAGACGAGCAGGGTCACGAGCCCCGCGGTGGCGGCGGGGTCGAGGTCGTCGAGGAAGCCGTCGCGCAGGCTCAGGGCGAGGAGCAGGTCCCGGTCCCCGTAGATCCGCCGCAGCTGCTCGCCGGCGCGGGTCGGCCGGACCTCCCCGTCCGGGAGGGTCTCCAGGTAGCCGAAGGAGCCCAGCACCTCGGAGACGCGGTCGAAGGTCTTGGCGATCGTGTTGGTGCGGCTCTCGATCTGGCGCAGCAGCCCGTCGGTGTCCCGGCGCAGCGCCCACCAGCGCTGGGCCCAGCGGGCGTGGCTCTCGCGGTCCGAGCAGCCGTGGCAGGGGTGGCCGCGCAGGGCCTTGCGGACCTCCGTGATGCGCCGCTCGGCGGCGCTGGTGCCGCGGTCGAACTGGATGGTGTGCCCGCGGCCGCCGCCGCGCGGGGGCCGGTGCTCGTGCAGGGCGTTGCGCACGGACGAGGCGAGGTCGCGCCGCTCCTTGGGCGTCCGGCCCGTGAACTGCTTGGGGATCCGGATCCGCGAGACCGGCTCGAGCGGCCCGTCCAGGTCCTGGGCCCCCACCCGGCGCAGCTGGTGGTCGAGGGTGAGGATCGAGGGGCGTGGGTCGTCCCGGTTGGGGTCGGTGGACAGGATCACGGCGTAGCCGGCGTTGCGCCCCCGCGGGATCTCCACGACGTCCCCGGGCAGCAGGTCGTGCAGGGACGCGACGGCGTCCGAGCGCCGCTGCCGGGAGCCGGCCTTCTCCTCGGCGCGCTCCAGGTCCTTGAGCTCGCGGCGCAGGGCGGCGTACTCGGAGAAGTCCCCCAGGTGGCAGGTCATGGCCTCCTCGTAGCCCTTGAGGGACTCCTCCTGGGAGCGGACCCGGCGCGCCAGGCCCACCACGGAGCGGTCCGCCTGGAACTGGGCGAAGGAGGACTCGAGGATCTTGCGGGAGCGGTGCGCGCCGAACTGGGCCACCAGGTTCACGGACATGTTGTAGGTGGGCCGGAAGCTCGAGTTCAGCGGGTAGGTGCGCTTGGAGGCGAGACCGGCGACGGCGTGCGGGTCCATCCCGGGCTGCCACAGCACCACGGCGTGCCCCTCGACGTCGATCCCCCGGCGCCCCGCGCGCCCGGTGAGCTGGGTGTACTCCCCCGGCGTGATGTCCACCCGGGACTCGCCGTTGAACTTGTCGAGCTTCTCGAGCACCACGGAGCGGGCCGGCATGTTGATGCCCAGGGCCAGGGTCTCCGTGGCGAAGACGGCCTTGACGAGCCCCTCGGCGAACAGCTCCTCCACGAGCTCCTTGAACGCCGGCAGCATCCCCGCGTGGTGGGCGGCCACGCCGCGCAGCAGGCCGTCGCGCCACTCGTAGAAGCCGAGGACGTTGAGGTCCGCGGCCTCGAGCGAGGCGGCGGTCTCGGCCACCCGGGCGCGGATGGTCTGCTGCTCCTTCTCGCCGGTCAGCCGGATGTCCGCGGCGACGCACTGCTGCACGGCGGCGTCGCACCCGACCCGGGAGAAGATGAAGGTGATGACGGGCAGCAGGCCCTCGGCGTCGAGGCGGCGGATCAGCTGCGGGCGGGACACCCGGCGCGTCTCGGGGCTGGGCCGGAAGCCCTCGCCGCCGTTGCGGCGGGAGAACCGGTCCCGGGAGCGTCCCCCGGGCCCGCGGCCGCCCCGGCGGCCCCCGCGGGGGTGCTCGGCTCGGGCGAGCTGGAGCAGCTCGGGGTTGACGTCGGGCTCGTCGCTGCCGGGCCCCTCGAGCCGCTCGGCGGCCTCCTCCACCGTGGTGTCGTCCAGGAACAGGTCGAGCAGCCGCCCGCCCACCTGGACGTGCTGCCACAGCGGCACGGGCCGGTGCTCGGAGACCACCACGTCCGTGTCGCCGCGCACCGTGTCCAGCCAGGCCCCGAACTCCTCGGCGTTGGAGACGGTCGCGGACAGGGACACCAGCTGGACGCTGTCCGGCAGGTGGATGATGACCTCCTCCCACACGGCGCCCCGGAAGCGGTCGGCGAGGTAGTGCACCTCGTCCATGATCACGAAGCCCAGGTTCAGCAGGGTGGGCGAGTCCGCGTACAGCATGTTGCGCAGGACCTCGGTGGTCATCACCACCACGTCCGCCTCGGAGTTCACCGAGGTGTCGCCGGTGAGCAGGCCGACCCGCTCGGCGCCGAAGGCCCGGGAGAACTCGTGGAACTTCTGGTTGCTGAGCGCCTTGATGGGCGTGGTGTAGAAGGCCTTCTGCCCGCGGGACAGGGCCAGGTGGACGGCGAACTCCCCCACCACGGTCTTGCCGGCGCCGGTCGGCGCGGCGACGAGCACCCCGCGGCCCTCCTCGAGGGCCCCGCAGGCGGTCGTCTGGAAGTCGTCCATCTCGAACTCGAGCCGGTGCTGGAACACGGCGAGCTCGGTCCTCGCGTGGGCGGCCCGCTGCTTGGCGGCCAGGTATCGGTCGGCGTAGGAGGACATGCGTCCAGCCTACTGCTCGACCCGGACGTGGCCGGGTCCACCGGGGGCCCGTTCGCGACGGGCCGAGCGGGTCAGGTGCGGAACCCGCCCTCGGGGTCGTGGCCGAGGCGGCCGAGCTCGTCGGCGGGGGTCGCGACGTCGGCCGACGCCCCCGTGCCCGCCGCGAGGCGGGCCTCCTTCCGGGCCCGCCGGCGGTCGAGGAGCAGGCACAGCCCGACGGCCACGAAGAAGAGCGTGAGCAGCGGCACGGCGAGGTAGAACATGGTCATCGGGTCGGGGCCCGGGGCGGCCATCGCGGAGACCACCATCACGAGGACCACGACGATCCGCCAGCTCTTGAGCACCGTGCGCCCGGAGAGCACGCCCAGCATGTTCAGGCCCACCAGGAACACGGGCAGCACGAAGGCGACGCCGAAGGTCAGGATCAGCTGGAGGAAGAACCGCAGGTACACGTCCGCGGAGATGAAGTTGGTCCCGCCCGCCGGGGTGAACGCGGTGAGGGCGTAGACGGCGGTGGGCAGGGTGAGCACGGCGACCGCGATGCCGCCCAGGAAGAGCGGGACGGCCGCGGCCAGGAAGCCGACCGCGTAGCGCCGTTCGGTCCGGTGCAGGGCCGGCGTCACGAACGCCCAGAGCTGGTAGAGCCACACGGGGCTGGCCAGGACCAGGCCGAGCACCAGGGAGACCTCCACCATGATGTTGAAGGACGAGCCCACCGCGGAGTAGTTGATGGAGGCCTCGCTGCCCTCCGCGGAGGCCAGCCGCTGCAGGGGCTCCGTGATGTAGGCCATGAACGGGATGTACAGGAAGAACCCGCCGACCATGCCCACCACGGTGGCGACCGCGGACTTGATCAGCCGGTTGCGCAGCTCCCGCAGGTGCTCGGCCAGGGCCATCTGCGCCTGCGGATTGGCCTTGCGCGCGGTCCGGCGCTTCTTCGGACCGCGGGGGGACTGCGAGGACATGGGGACCTTCGGGACTCGGGGCCCGCCCGGGGCGGCGGGGCCGGTCGGGCGGCCCGCTCCCCGGGCGGGGGCGCGGACCGGCCGGTGCGGCGGATCGGGGCGGCGGCGGACGCCGGGAGAGGGGGCGAGGGGTCAGGCCGGAGGGCGGCCGGGGTGCTGCTCGGGGTCGCGCGGGGTGTCCGTGCCGGAGGCGGTGCCGGTGGCGCCGGGGTCACGGTCGGTGCTGCCGTCCCGGCCGGGCGCCACGGCCTTGCCGTCGATGACCACGTCCGAGCCGTCCGGCTGGTCGTCCTTCTTCATCTCCTTGACCTCGGACTTGAAGATGCGCAGCGACTGGCCGAGGCTGCGGGCCATGCCCGGGAGCTTGGGCGCGCCGAACAGCAGCAGGATCACCAGCAGGATGATCAGGATCATGAAGGGGCTGTCGAAGAGCCTACCCATGGAACATTCCTTTCCGTTCAGCCCGGCGGAGGTCGCTGATCCGCTGCGGCTGGCCCATCCGGTCCTTGCGCTCGATGCGGCGTCTCAGACGGGCGGTTTCTCGTTGGTCACGGCCGACCCGGTAGTCGGCCACGGCTTGCCCCACCGGTGTGAACAGGGCCGGGTCCGGGGCGGCCCGGACAGGGCGCTGCACCCCGGCGGCCGCGTCGTCCCACCGCTGGGCGAACTCCCCGGCCACCGTCTCGGTGTCCCGGAGCAGGACGAAGAAGGTCTTCACCAGCCGCCACAGCATCAGTCCGAGGAACGCCGCGCCGAGCAGGACGAGGACCGTCCACAGCAGGACCCAGGACCACCAGAGCATGCCCTCCAGTATAGGCGGGCGGATCAGGCCGGCTCGGACGCCCCGTAGGCGCCGAGCGCAGAGTTCACCCAGAGTTCCACCTGCGCCACGACGTCGTCGGGCCCGATGACCGCGAGCTGGCCGCCGTAGCGGGTGACGAGCGCGCACACGGCCTCGGCCGTCTGGAATCCGATGAGCGCGGCCTCGTGGTCCGCCGCCGGCCCGGTGCGGGCCCCGCCGGGGACCCGGACCACGGCCGTGCGGGTGGCGTGGTACTGGTCGGCGATCCACCGGCTGCGCCGGTCGGTGACGAGCACGACCTCCACGGTGTCCGGGGTGCCGGGGGCGGGCGGGGACGCGGCGGCGGCCTCCTGGGCGGCGGGGCGCTCCCCCGCCGGCCCGGCGTCCTCGACGGCGGAGATCCGGTCCAGCCGGAAGTTGCGCATCCCCTCGGAGCCGAGGCACCAGGCGCGCACGTACCAGTGGGTGTTGGAGGAGAACACCTGGACCGGGTCCACGACCCGCTCGGTGAGCTCGTCGCGGGACGGGACCACGTAGCCGATCCGGATCCGGCGGCGCTGCTCCACGGCGCGGCGCACCGCGGACATGACGTCGGCGAGGGCGGGCGCGGGCGTGTCCGTGATGGGGCGGGCGCCCACCGCGTTGGCGAGCACCCCGGCGTCCCCCGCGGCGCCGGCGACCTTCGCGATCGTGGACGCTACCGCCTCGGAGTCCCCGCCGGGCACGGTGCGCAGCGTCTGCAGCCCCACGAGCAGCGCGGAGGCCTCCGGCTGCGTGAGGCGCACGGGGTCGGAGAGCTCGTCCGCGTTGGACAGGTAGACGTGGCCGTCGTCCCAGGACGCGTCGATCAGCTGGTCCGGCATGTGCCCGGGCTTGCCGCACACGAACAGGGTGTTGAGGTCCGCGATCAGCTCCTGGTCGGTGATCCCGAACCGGCGGGCGGTCTCCTCGAGCTCCGCGCCCTGGTGGGCGTAGACCCAGCGGACGATCTCGAGCAGCCGCGAGAGGTGGTCCGCGGTGGAGAGCTTGTTGCGCGTGCCCTTGCGGGACTTGTTGTTCCAGTCGACCTGCACGCCGCGGAACCGTGCCACGGCGGACTCGGCGCTCCGCAGCCGGCGCACCACCGCGGCGCGCACCTCGGCCTGCATGGTGGGGGCGGTGCCGTCCCCGTCCCGGGGCACGACGACGCCGGGGCCCGCCGCGGCGATCTCCTCGGCGAGGATCTCGGTCTCCGCGAAGGGGATGTGCAGCCGGTCCCACCGGTCCACGCCGTCCCCGGCGCCGACGCCGGGCTCCTGTCGGGCGGCCATTCGGCGCAGCATGTGCGCGTGGCCGGGCCGGGCCAGCACCTCCACGGTGCGCGCGGGGGCGTGGGAGACCATCTGGGACAGGGACTCGTTCATGGAGAAGCCCTCGGGCGGGTCGAACTCCTTGCGGGTGACCGTGACGTCGGACATGATCCGCGACAGCCGGAACGTGCGGGAGTCCTTGCGGTCCAGGTCCCAGCCGACCACGTACCAGTTGCCGTAGCGGGAGCCGATGCCCCACGGCCGCAGCCGCCGGGTGGTGAGCTGGTCGGTGCTGCGGGCGAGGTAGTCGAAGCGGACCTCGCGGTGGCGCACCACGGCCGAGAGCAGCGGCTCGAAGGACGGCTCATGGGCGGTGAGGGTGGGCTGCAGCAGCGGCGGGGCGTCGTCCTCCGGCAGGCCGCCGATGGCGGGCTCGAGCTTGCGCAGGGCCCGGCGGGCGAGCTCCCCGAGGGAGGCGTCCGTCCAGGCGTTGGCCGCCAGGGCGAGCACCGCGGACTCCTCCGCCGTGAACTGCAGCGGCGGCAGCGTGAAGGACCCGCGCGGGATCCGGTAGCGGTGGCCGTGCGTGTCGTCCGGGAACAGGGGGTCCTCGGAGACCTCCTCGATGGGGTAGCCGAGGTCGCGCAGCTCCGCCTTGTCGCGCTCGAACATGCGCTCGAACGCCTCGTCGGACGCGGACTCCGCGTACGACGGAACGGCCTCCCGGAGCTCGGCGCGGGTGTACCCGCGTTCGCGGGAGACCAGGGCGATGAGCAGGTTGAGGAGCCGCTCCGTCGATCGGGCTGCCATCCGGTGGGTCCTCAGCGCACGTCCAGGAGGTCCACCACGAAGATCAGGGCCTCGTCCGGGCCGATGACCCCGCCGGCGCCCCTGGAGCCGTAGGCCTGGTCCGCGGGGATCTCCAGCCGGCGGCGGCCGCCGACCTTCATGCCCAGCAGGCCCTTGTCCCAGCCCTCGATGACCTGGCCGATGCCCACGGTGAAGTCGAGGGGCTGGCCGCGGTTCCAGGAGGCGTCGAACTCCTCGCCGGCGGAGAACGTCACGCCCACGTAGTGGCAGGAGATCTGCTTGCCGGGGGTCGCCTCGGCGCCGGTGCCCTCCACGAGGTCGGTGCTGACGAGCTCGGTCGGGGCCTCCCCCTCGGGGAAGTCGATCTCGGGCTTGCTGCGGTCGAGCTTGCGCTCTCCGAAGGACATGGGTGCTCCTGTTCGTCGGGTCGTCGACGGGTGGTCGTCGGGATCGGAGGGGCCTCGGGGCCCACCGGGCCACCTTAGCCGACCGGGGGCTACTCCTCGGTCGCGGAGGGGGACGGCGAGGCGGAGGCCTCGTCCTCGGCCGGCGCCTCGGGGGTGTCCACGGCCGCCAGGATGTCGACGACGAAGAGCAGGCTGCCGGCCGGGTAGTCGGAGTCCTCGCCCAGGTCCTTCTCCGTGCCGTAGGCCTGGCCGACGGGTACGGAGAGGATCACGCGGGAGCCCTCCTTCTTGCCCTCGAGGCCCTCCTGCCAGCCCTCGATGACGTTGTCGAGCGGGAAGGACGCGGGGGCGCCGTTCTCGTAGGAGGAGTCGAAGGTCTCGCCGTCGGACCACTTGACGCCCACGTAGTGCGCGATGACGGTGTCGCCCTCGGCGACCTCCTCGCCGTCGCCCTCGATGAGGTACTCGGAGACGAGCTTCTTCGGGGCCCTGCCCTCCGGCTTCGCCACGGCCGGCACGCCCTCGTCGTTCTCGGTGATCTCCGGCAGCCCCTTGGGGCTGTCCTGCATGTCGCCCTCGATCTCGGTGGGGATCTTCCGGACGACCTCGTAGACCTCCACGGAGGTCGACTCGTCGCCGGCGGCCCCGGAGGTCTCCGGGGAGGAGTACGCGATGATCGCGCCCTCCTTGGCGCCCACGAGCGCGTCGTACATCTCCGGGATCGACTCCTGGAGGCCCTGCTCGAGCTGGAGCACCTGGCCGGCGCCGCGGGAGTAGGTCTCGCCGATGGACGTGCCGTCGGAGCCCTTGAAGAGCGCCGCCTGCAGGAGGATGGTGTCGCCCTCGGCGAGCTCCTCCCCGTCGCCCTCGCGCAGCTCCTTCGCGCCGGCCTCCTCGGCGTTGAGCGGGGTCTCGAACGTGACGGACGGGGCCGTGCCCGGGTCCGGCTCGTTGCTGAGCTCCACGGAGTCGACGCCGGGCCCGGAGCAACCCGTGAGGACGAGCGCCAGGGACAGGGCGGCGCCGGAGGTGGTCAGGGTCTTTCGCACGGGTGTCTTCCTCAGGGGTCGGGCCGGGTGGGGGCGGTGGGGTCGGACGGCTCGGGCCGGGACGGCGGCCAGCCTAGTGCAGGGCGCTGGGCGTTGACTGGACGGGGCGCGCCCGCGGCGCGGCTCAGACCACGGGGGCGTCCCCGTGGGCCCGCCCCGCGGTGTCGCGCTCGCCGAGGGCGGCGATCAGGGCGTCGGCCTCCGGGTGCGCCACGGCGAACGGGTCCTTGCACAGCACCGTGCGCCGGCCGCGGTCGTTGACCTTCAGGTGCACCCAGTCGACGGTGTACTCGTGCCCGGACGCGAGCACCGCCTCGATGAACCGGCCGCGCACGGCGGCCCGCGTGGCGGGCGGGGTGCGGGCGGCCTCCTGGACCCGCTCGTCGGGGACGAAGGTCGCGGCCCGTCCCCGGCGCTGCAGGAGGTTGAAGAGCCCCCGCTCCGGGGCGGTGTCGTGGTAGGCGAGGTCCAGCTGCGCCATCCGGGGCGCGGAGAGGTCCAGGTCGTCGCGGGCGGCGTAGCCGTCGAGGAGCTTCTTCTTGATCGCCCAGTCGATCTCGGTGTCGATCGCGGAGGTGTCCTGGCGGGCCACGGCGTCCAGGGCCCGCTCCCACAGGTCGAGCACCCACGGCACGCGGTCGTGATGGGCCCCCTCCCGGTCCACGAACCGGCGCACGGACTCCAGGTGCTCGTGCTGCAGGTCCAGGGCGGAGCGGCGCGTGCCGTCGGCGAGCAGGACCGGGCGGGTGCCGGTGAGGTCGTGGGAGACCTCCCGCAGGGACCGGACGGGGTCCGCCATGGTGCGGTCGGGCAGGATCTGCCCCGCCTCGATCATCCGCAGCACGAGGTCGGTGGTCCCGATCCGCAGCGCCGTGGTGGTCTGGGACATCGTCGAGTCGCCCACGATGACGTGCAGCCGGCGGTAGTGCTCGGCGTCGGCGTGCGGCTCGTCCCGGGTGTTGATGAGGGGCCGGGAGCGCGTCGTGGCCGAGGAGGAGCCCTCCCAGATGTGGTCGGCGCGCTGGGAGAACGAGTAGCTGGGCGTCCCGGCGTCGTCGCCCATCCGGACGGCGCCGAAGTCCTCGGGCCCGGCGGGGTGGACCCTGCCGGCGCCGACGAGCAGCTGGCGGGTGACCAGGAACGGGATGAGGATCTGCACGAGCCGGGCGAACTCGGTGCGCCGGGAGATCAGGTAGTTCTCGTGCGAGCCGTAGGAGTTGCCGCGCGAGTCCACGTTGTTCTTGAACAGGTACAGCTGCCCGCCCACCCCCTGCTCCGCCAGGGCGTCCTGGGCCTGCCGCCGGAGGTCGTCGACGATCAGCTCGCCGGCCTTGTCCTGGGCGACGAGGTCCTCGAGCGTGGCGCACTCCGCGGTGGCGTACTCGGGGTGGGAGCCCACGTCCAGGTAGAGGCGCCCGCCGTTGGGCAGGAACACGTTCGAGGAACGGCCCCAGGCCACCACGGGGCGGAAGAGGGTGCGCGCGGCCTCCTCCGGGCTGAGCGGACGGGCGCCCGGGGCGCTGTGGGTGAGGCCGAACTCGGTCTCGACCCCGTAGATCCTGCGGTCCATGGGGGCTACTGGCCGCCCTTCTGGACGAAGCCCTTCACGAACTCCTCGGCGTTGGACTCGAGCACGCCGTCGATCTCGGCGAGCAGGTCGTCGGCGCTGGTCGCGCTGGTCCGGGACTGGGCGGTGGGTGCCGTGGGGGCGGGGGCTCCGGGCTCGGGGAGCTCGGACTCCTCGCGGCGCTGGGCGCCGGTGCCGAAGATGCGTTCCTGGGCCATGACGGGGTTCCTCCTGGGGATGGTGGTCGGGGTGCTCAGCCGAGGGAGCCGGTGTGCACGAGGGCGGGTCGGGCGGTGGCGAGGGCGCGGACGAGGTGCTCGGCGTCGGGTGCCGCGCTCAGCAGGGGGTCGACGTCCTCGCGGGTCAGCTCGAGCGGCTCGGGCATCGCGATCCGCGCGCCGCGGCGGACGCCGGGCAGGGTGAGCGAGACCGAGTCCCAGTTGGCCGTGAGGACGTCGTCGGGGAAGCGGGTCATCAGCCGGCCGCGGAACCACGCCCGGGTGTCGGCGGGGGGCAGGCCGGCGGCGCGCTCCACCTCCTCGGCGGTGAAGATGGTGCGCATCCGGCCGGCCGCGACCAGCCGGTGGTGCAGGCCCTTCTCCGGGCGCACGTCCGCGTACTGCAGGTCGATGAGCGTCAGGCGCGGGTCGTCCCAGGCCAGGCCGTCGCGCTCCCGGTAGCCCAGCAGCAGGGCGTGCTTGGCGACCCAGTCCAGGCGGTCCGCGAGGGACAGGGGGTCCGTCTCGAGGGCGTCGAGGACCTCCGCCCACAGCTCGAGCACCTCGCGGGTGTCCGGGTCGGGGCCCCCGGTCGCGTGCTCGTGCGCCCGGGCGGCCTCGAGGTAGAGACGCTGCAGCTGGACGCCCGTGAGCCGCCGGCCGTCCCGGAGCAGGACGGTGGTGGTCAGCCCCGGGTCGTGGCTGATCGCCTGCAGGGCCGCCACCGGATCGGCGAGGGCGACGTCCGGGGCGGCACCGGCCTCGATCAGCCCGAGGACCAGGGAGGTGGTGCCGAACTTCAGCAGGCTCGAGGTGTGGGAGAGGTTGGCGTCGCCGATGATGACGTGCAGGCGCCGGTGGCGGGTGCGCTCGGCGTGGGGCTCGTCGCGGGTGTTGACGATGGGACGGTGGACGGTGGTCTCGAGGCCGACCTCGCGCTCGAAGAAGTCGGCGCGCTGGCTGATCTGGAAGCCCGGGCGCCCGCCGCGGTCCCCGATGCCGACGCGACCGGCGCCGCACACCACCTGGCGGGAGGCGAAGAAGGGCAGCAGCCCGGCGGCGAGGGCGGCGAAGGGCACGGCGCGGGGCACGAGGTAGTTCTCGTGGGCGCCGTAGGAGACGGACTTGTTGTCGGTGTTGTTCTTGTAGAGGTTCACGACGTCGAGGCCGGTCGTGGCGGCGCTCGCGGCGATCGCCCGGACCGCGTCGAGGGCCACCCGGTCCCCGGCGGCGTCCCAGAGGACGGCGTCGCGGGGGGTGGTGACCTCCGGGGAGGAGTACTCGGGGTGCGAGTGGTCCACGTAGAGGCGGGCGCCGTTGGGCAGGACGGTGTTCATCACGACCTGCCGCCAGTCCAGGGACTCGGCGTGGGACCCGATCTCCCGGAGGGCCTCGGCGGCGACCTCCTCGGCCGTGAGCACGGGCGCGACGTCGGTGAGCTGCGAGGGGTCGGCCTGGTCGCGGGGGACGGTGAAGCCGCGGGCGTCCTCGAGGGGGGTCTCGCCGTGGTAGTCCCACCCTGCGGCGGTCCGGGACGCGCCGAGGCGGCGCCGCACGAGGGCGGCGTAGGTGGTGACCACCTGGCTGGAGAGCACGGTGGCGTTGGCGTGCGGGTTGCCGGTGGCGAGCACGCCGAACTCGGTCTCGGCGCCCATGACGCGGCGGACGCTCACGCGGGCTCCTCCCCCGGGACCGGTCCGGCCGGCGTCGGTCCGGTCGGCGCCGGGGCGTGGCGCCCGCCGGGGCCTGCCGGGTGCGGGTCGCGGTGCAGGACCACGCGCAGGTCGGTGATGGTGTCGCCGCGGCGCCCCGAGATGCGGGCCCAGTCCTCCGGGTTGGAGGTGTTGGGCAGGTCCTGCTGCTCGTGGAACTCCTCGTCCACCGCGCGGACCAGGTGGTCGCGGCCCAGGCCGCGGACCCCGGTGGTGAGCAGGTCCTTGATGGCCTGCTTCTTGGCCCGGTCCACCACGTTGCGGATGACCGCCCCGGAGGTGAAGTCGCTGAAGTAGAGGGTCTCCTCGGTGCCGTCCCGGTAGCTGAGGTGCAGGAACCGGGTGCCGGGGCTCTTCTCGTACATCCGGGCCACGGCGGCGTCCACGAGGGCGGCGACGGCCCCGGCGCGGGAGCCGGCGGCGTCGACCTCGTCCTGGCGCAGCGGCAGGTCCTCGGTGACGTAGAGCCGCAGGATCTCGGCGGCGCCCTCGGCGTCCGGGCGGTCGATGCGGATCTTCACGTCGAGCCGGCCCGGGCGCAGCACGGCGGGGTCGATCATGTCCTCGCGGTTCGTGGCGCCGATGACGATGACGTTGTCCAGGCGTTCCACGCCGTCGATCTCGGTGAGCAGCTGCGGGACGATGGTGGTCTCCACGTCCGAGGACAGCCCGGAGCCGCGGGTGCGGAACAGGGAGTCCATCTCGTCGAAGAACACGACCACGGGGATGCCGCGGGCCGCCTGCTCGCGGGCGCGCAGGAAGATGGAGCGGATCTGGCGCTCGGTCTCCCCCACGTACTTGTCCAGCAGCTCGGGGCCCTTGATGTTGAGGAAGTAGCCCAGGGCCTTTCCGCGCCCGGCGCGGTCCGCGGCGCGCTCGGCGAGGGAGCGGGCCACGGCCTTCGCGATGAGCGTCTTGCCGTTGCCCGGGGGCCCGTAGAGCAGGATGCCCTTGGGCGGGGTGAGCCCGTGCTCGCGGTAGAGCTCGGGGTGCACGAAGGGCAGCTCGACGGCGTCGCGGATCTGCTCGATCTGGGGGCCGAGGCCGCCGATGTCGTCGTAGGAGACGGCGGGGACCTCCTCGAGGACGAGCTGCTCGACGTCGGAGCGCTCGATGGGCTCGAGGGCGAAGCCGGTGCGGTGGTCGATGGAGACCGCGTCGCCGATCTCCGGGCGGCTCCGGCGCAGGAGCCCGGAGAGCAGCAGGACGCGCTCCTCGTCGGAGCGTCCCACGGTGAGGACGCGGTCGTGGTCGACGATCTCCTTGACGGTGGCGATCTCGCCGGTCTGCTCGTAGTCGAGGACGGCGCCGACGGTGTAGTTCTGGTCGAGGAGGACCTGGCGGCCCGGTTCGCAGGCGGCGAAGCTCACGAGCGGGCTCAGGGCCACGCGCATGCGGCGCCCGGCCACGAGGACGTCGAGGGTGCGGTCGGTGACGGCGGGACCGCTGCCCGTCTGCTCGCCGACCGGGGTGCGCCCGGGGTTGACCTGCAGCACGGTGCCCTGGCTCAGGGGCGGGACCAGGTCGTTCTCGAGGGCGCGCTTGAGCTGGGCGATCTCGGTGCGGGTCGCGTCGAGGAGCCGGACGAGCTTCTGGTTCTGGGTGCCGGCGGCGGCGAGCTGCTTGTCGAGGGCGCGCTTCTGGTCGCGCAGGATGTTGACCTGCCGCTGGGCGTTGGTCAGGGCCCGGCGGGTCTGCTCGGCGTCCGCCGGTCCGGTGCCGGCCGGTCCGGTGGTCTGCTGCGGGGAGGTCTCGTTCACGGGCGCTCCTCGTGGGGGTGCTCGGGTGCGGGAGCCGGTGCGGCCTCGGGCGCGGACTCCGGCGCCGGTGCCGGCGGGGGCGTCGTGCCGGGGGTGTCGGCCGGCGCGGTCGCGCGGGCGGCGCGCTCGGCCAGGCCGAGGGCGTCGCGGCCGGCGCGGCGCAGCTTCTTGTCGGTGACGTCCCGCTCGCCGAGGGCCACGGGGGTCCAGGCCTGCAGGTCCTCCTCGCTGTACTCGGACTTGGAGGCCCGCCGCTTGGGCGCCAGCCGCTCGGAGCCGTCGGCCAGCCGGCGGGCGGAGAGCAGGAAGCCGGTGTGGGCGACCATGCGGTGGTCCGGGCGCACGGCCAGGCCTTCGACGTGCCAGCCGCGGACCATGGTCTCGGAGGCGTCGGGCTCGGTGAAGCGGCCGTCGGCGCGCATCGCCTCGGCGGTGCGGGAGAGCTGGGTGACGGTCGCGACGTAGCACATGACCACCCCGCCGGGGGTCAGGGCCGTGGCCACGGCGTCGAGGCACTCCCACGGGGCGAGCATGTCGAGGACCACTCGGTCCACGGAGCCGGGCGCCTCGTGCTCGCCGAGCTCCTCGGCGAGGTCCCCGATGCTGATCTGCCACGCGGGGTGGGGGCCGCCGAACATGGTCTCCACGTTGCCGCGGGCGATGTCGGCGAACTCCGCCCGCCGCTCGAAGGAGTGCAGCCGGCCCTCGTCGCCCACCGCGCGCAGCAGGGAGATGGACAGCGCGCCGGAGCCGACACCGGCCTCGACCACCCGGGCGCCCGGGAAGATGTCGGCCATCGTGACGATCTGGCCGGCGTCCTTGGGGTAGACCACCGCGGCGCCGCGCGGCATGGACAGTACGAAGTCCTTGAGCAGCGGGCGCAGGGCCTGGTACCGGAACCCGGCGGAGTTCTCGACCACGGTGCCCTCCGGGCGGCCGATGAGCTCGCTGTGGCTGAGCACGCCGCGGTGGGAGTGGAACTCGCCGTCGTCCGCGAGCGTGACCGTGTTCATCCGGCCGCGCTCGTCGGTCAGCTGCACGCGCTCCCCGGCCCGGAAGGGCCCGCGCCGGTTGGCGGCGCCCCGCGGGGACGCGGGGGCGGGGGCGGCGGTGTGGTCAGCGGTTCCGGTCATCGGCTCACTCTCGGGGCAGGGCGTGGTCTGGTCTGGTCGTGCGGGGGCCGGCGGAGGCTCCGCCGGCCGGGGGTCCTCCCCCATTGTGTCACCGCGGCGCGGGGGGCCGGGGCGGGGGCCCGGCGTCAGCCGGCGAGCAGGCGCTCGAGGGCGGCGGTGCGCAGCACGCCCACGAGGGCGCCGTCGGGTCCCGTCACCACGTAGTGGGGGTACTCCCGGGCGGCGACGGCCCGCAGCAGGGACTCCTCGCGCAGCCCGGCGTCGAGCACGGCGTCGGCGGGCAGGTGCTGGAGCACGGACGTCAGCGGGGTGTCGGCCCGCCGGGCCGGGGGCACGGCGTCGGCCGCGGCCGGCAGGAGCAGACCGACGACCTGCCGGTCCGGGGAGACGGCCAGCACGTGCGGGACCGGGCCGCCCGGGGCGGCGGCGCGGGCGAGGTGGTCGGTGACCAGCCGGTCGGTGTGGGCCAGGGAGACGCCCTCCGGCACCGCCACGGCGGGCTCGGCCAGCGCGGCGGCGCTGACGCCGTGCACGCGGGACAGGACCGCCGCCCCGCGCAGGGACGCCCCGGCGCCCTGCCACATGAAGCCGGCGATGAGGACGACGAGCACGAGGGCGACGGGCTGGTTCCACAGGCCCGTGACCCCGGCCCCGACGACGAGGCCCACGGCGAGCAGCCGGCCCGTCCAGGCGGCCACCACCGTGCCGTGGTGCTCCCGGCCGGTGACCGCCCAGACCAGGGCCTCCACCACCCTGCCGCCGTCCAGAGGCAGGCCCGGCAGCACGTTGAAGACGCCGACGATGAGGTTCGCCCACGTGGTGAGGTCGAGCAGCACCCAGCCGAGCGTGGGCGACGGCTCCCCGGTGCGCAGCAGCGTCCAGCCGGCCAGGCCGAGCGCGAGGTTCACGGCCGGTCCGGCCAGCGAGACCGCGGCGGAGGCCAGCGGGGTGCTGCGCACGTCCCCGAAGTGGGTGTGGCCGCCGAGCAGGCTGAGCACGATCCGGCCGGTGGGCCAGCCGAAGGCCCGGCCCGTCCAGGCGTGGGCCAGTTCGTGCAGCAGCACGGACAGGGCCAGGGTCAGGGCGAAGCCCAGGGACGCGGCGTAGTTGAGCGCGCCGAGCCGCGGGTAGGCGGTCATCAGCACGGGGGTGTAGAGGAGCACGGTGACCGCGGCGATCACGAACCACGACCAGGAGAGCGTGATGGGCACCCCGCCGATCCGGCCCAGGGGGATGCCCTCGCTGCGGGGGCGGCTCACGCGCGGGCCCCGGCCACGATGCGGCCGAGGTCCTCGGGGCCCACGCCGGCGAGGCTCGGCAGCACGAGGTCGGCGCCGGCGTCGTCGAGCGGGACCATGTTGGGCACGCCCACGGTGAAGATCCCCGCGGCGGTCGCGGAGCGGATGCCCGTGCGGGAGTCCTCGACGGCCACCATGCCGGCGCGCGCCAGCGGCCGGCCGGCGCGCTCGGCGAGACCGGCGGCGCCGATCCGGTAGGGGTCGGGGGCCGGCTTCGCCGGGTGGCCGAGGTCGCCGGTGACGACGACGTCGAAGACGCCCGGGCCGCCGAAGGCGTCGAGGACGACCTCGGCCAGGGGCGCTTCGCTGCTGGTGACCAGGGCCAGGGGCACGCCGCGCTCGCGCAGGGCGGCGACCAGCTCCGGCGCCCCCTCCTTGTAGACGACCCGCTCCCGGGTGCGGGCCGCGACCCGGCCGATGAGCCGGTCCACGATCTCCCGGACACCTAAGCGCACCCCCTGGCGCTGGAACACGGCGGCGGCGTCCTCCAGCCCGGTGCCGACCATGGCCAGGGCGTCGGCCTCGGTCCAGGTGCCCCCGTGGGAGCGGACGAGCTCGATCTCGGCCTCGATCCAGTACGGCTCGGTGTCCACCAGGGTCCCGTCCATGTCGAACAGCACGGCGGTGGGCAGGACGTCGTCGGGGGACGCGGACGGGAGGCTGGACATGGCCTCCATCGTAGTGGCCGCAACACGGGGCCCCTCGTGCCGGGGCCTCTTGCCGTCGATGTCCCGGCGCGTAGTGTGGGTTCCGTGAGCAACAACTTCGACGAGACGTTCCCCCGCCCCCAGGCGGGGCCGTTCGGCGTGGTCCGCGAGGACGGTGACCAGGAGCGCGTGACCGTGCTGGTGGCCGCGTTCGAGGGGTGGAACGACGCCGGGGACGCCGCCACGGACGCCGTGCAGTTCCTGGCCACCCACTACGGGGCGAAGGACGTCTTCGAGGTGACCTCGGACGACTACTACGACTACCAGTTCTCCCGGCCCCTCGTGCGGCGGGGGGCGACCGGCGACGTGAAGATCGTCTGGCCCACGACCCGGCTCTCCACCGCCACCGTGCCCGGCACGAACCTCGACCTCGTGCTGCTGCACGGCTGGGAGCCCTCCTACCGGTGGCGCTCCTTCACCGCGGAGTTGCTCGAGCAGGCGACCCTGCTCGACGTCGACTTCGTGGTGATGGTCGGGGCGCTGCTCGCGGACGTGCCGCACACCCGGCCCATCCCGGTGACCAAGACCTCGGACACCGCAGAGCTCCAGGACGAGCTGGGCATCGACTCCTCCCAGTACGAGGGTCCCACCGGGATCGTGGGGCTGCTCTCCCACATGGCCTCCCTGGGCGGGTTCCCCACGGTCAGCCTGTGGGCGGCGGTGCCCCACTACGTGGCGCAGTCCCCCTCCCCGAAGGCCGAGCTGGCCCTGCTGCGGGAGCTCGAGGAGCTGCTCAGCATCACCCTGCCCCTGGACGCCATCGCCGAGGACGCCGAGGCGTGGGAGCGCGGGGTCAACGAGCTGGCCTCCGACGACCCCGAGATCGCCGCCTACGTCCAGCAGCTCGAGGAGGCCAAGGACACCACGGACCTGCCCGAGGCCACCGGGGACGCGATCGCCAAGGAGTTCGAGCGCTACCTGCGCCGCCGCCGCGACGAGAAGTGAGCGGCGCCGGCGCCCGGTGACGGGGACCGGGCGACGGAGGGGCGGCACCCGGTCCCGGGTGCCGCCCCTCCGTCGTTCCTGCGCCGTGTCGTTCCTGCGCCGTCCGGCGGGACCGGGCCCGCCGGCGGGCTCAGAGCTCGATGCCGAGCCGGGCGTCCACCAGGTCCCGGACCAGCCGGGCGTCCGCCCCGCAGGACCCCGGGGTCCCGGTGGTCAGGGCGTCGGCGGCCCACGCGTCCAGCGCCGCCAGCGCCGCGGGGGCGTCCAGGTCGTCGGACAGGGCGGTGCGCACGGCCTGCAGCAGCGGGGCCGCGCTGCCCTCCGGGGCCACGGCCAGGGCGCGGCGCCAGGCATCCACGCGGGCGACGGCGCCGGCCAGCACGAGGTCGGTCCAGAACCAGTCGTCGGTGTAGCGGTGGGCGAGGATCGCGGTGCGGATCACGGCGGGATCGACCCCCTGGGCCCGCAGCGCGGAGACGAGCACCAGGTTGCCCTTGGACTTGGACATCTTCTCCCCGTCGAGGCCGACCATCCCGGTGTGCAGGAAGTGCCGGGCCATGGGCCTGCCGGTCAGCGCCCAGCAGTGGCCGGCGCCCATCTCGTGGTGCGGGAAGACGAGGTCCGAGCCGCCGCCCTGGACGGTGAACGGGGCGGGCAGGTGCTCCAGGGCGATGAGCGAGCACTCGATGTGCCAGCCGGGCCGCCCCGGGCCCAGCGACGCGCCGTCCCAGGCGGGCTCCCCGGGGCGCTCCGCGCGCCACAGCAGCGGGTCCAGCCGGTGCCGCTTGCCCGGGCGCTCGGGGTCCCCGCCGCGCTCGGCGAACAGCGGCAGCATCTGCTCGTGGGTCAGGTGGGAGACGTCGCCGAGCACCCACGCGTCGTCGTCGTCGGTGGGCAGCGCGCCCGCGGCCTCGACGTCGAAGTAGACGTCACCGTCCGGCTCGCCGTCCCGGCCCGCCACCCGGTAGGCGAGGTCGCGGGCCACGAGGCGCTCGACGGCCGGCACGATCCAGCCGACGGCCTCGGTCGCGCCCACGTAGTGCTGGGGCGGGAGGACGTTGAGCGCGCTCATGTCGGTGCGGAACAGCTCGGTCTGCTCGGCGGCCAGGTCACGCCAGTCCACGCCGGTGGCCGCGGCCCGCTCGAGCAGCGGGTCGTCCACGTCGGTGACGTTCTGCACGTAGTCCACCGGGGTCCCCGCGTCCAGCCAGGCGCGGTGCAGCAGGTCGAAGGCCACGTACGTGGCGGCGTGCCCCATGTGGGTGGCGTCGTACGGGGTGATCCCGCACACGTAGAGGCTCGCCCGCTCCTGCCGGGGCAGCTCCACCCGCCGCCGCAGCCGGGTGTCCTGCACGACGGGCAGGGCCGCCTCGCCAGGGAGGTCGGGAACGGGTCGGGCGGACCAGGCTTTCATGCTCACCTCGGGTGGTTCGGGGATCGGACGACGGCCGCGGGGCCTCACCCAACCTACCGGACCGGCCGCCGCCCCCGATCCGGAGGTGACGCAGGGCTCAGGCGCTGATCACCCCGAGGCCCAGGAGCACGAAGATGGCCAGGCCCAGGGCGATGCGGTACCACACGAAGATCGTGTAGCTGCGGTTGGAGATGTAGTGCATGAACCAGCCGATGATCACGTACGCCACCACGAACGCGATGCCCGTGGCCACGAGGGTCTCGGTCATGCCGTAGGGCCCCGCCTGCGGCTGTCCCACGGACTGCGCCAGCTTGTACAGTCCCGAGGCGAACACCGCGGGGATGGCCAGCAGGAACGCGTAGCGGGCCGCGGCCTCGCGCGTGTAGCCCATCAGCAGTCCCGCCGTGATCGTGCCGCCGGACCGCGAGACCCCCGGGATCAGGGCCAGCGCCTGCGCCAGCCCGAAGAGCACGCCGTGCTTGACGGTGAGGTCGTCCAGGTGCCGGGCCTGCCGGCCCACCCGGTCCGCGACCGCAAGGATCACACCGAAGACCACCAGCATCGTGGCCGTGATCCACAGGGAGCGGAACTCCGTGTCGATGTAGTCCTCCAGCAGCAGCCCGAGCACGCCGATGGGCAGGGAGCCCAGGATGATCAGCCACCCCATCCGGGCGTCGGGGTCCGAGCGCTCCACGCGGCCCACCAGGGACAGGGTCCACTGCTTGAGGATCCGGACGATGTCCCGCCAGAAGTAGATGATCACGGCGGTCTCGGTGCCCAGCTGCGTGATGGCCGTGAACGCGGCGCCGGGGTCGGCGCTGTTGGGCAGCAGCTCGCCCACGATGCGCAGGTGCGCCGAGGAGGACACGGGGAGGAACTCGGTCAGGCCCTGGACGAGGCCGAGAATGATGGTTTCGATCCAATTCACCCGGCCACCCTACGGCACGCGCCGCGCCGGGGACGGCGGGACAGGCCCGCACGCGGCAGGAACGGCCCGCCGTGCGGGCCGTTCCTGCGGGTGCGGTGCGGGGGACGGGGCTCAGCGGGCGGAGCGTGCCCCGTCGGCGTCGTCGAGGTCCTCGTAGTCCTCCTCGTCGACGAGGTCCTCGTCGAGCATCTCGTTGTCCTCCAGGAGCTCCTCGTCGTCCTCCGAGTCGTCCTCGTCCTCGTCGTCGTCGGAGTCGTCGTCGGAGTCGTCGTCCGAGTCGTCCTCCTCCGCGAAGACGGTCAGCGGGGTGACCTCGTCGTAGGCGTCGTAGAGCGCCTCCTCGTAGGCGTCGAAGGCGTCGGCGATGGCGATGTAGGCGCCGTCGACGGCCGGGTCGTCGTCGCTGCGCCGGTTGGACGCGGCGACGAGGTGTTCTTCGAAGGCGCTCACGAGGGCCTGCAACGCGGCACGAGGGTCATTGCTCATGGAGTAGACGTTAGCGCTATTCCGTGCAGAATGGGGACCGATGAGAGAACAAGTCCGGACCAGCTCGGCCACCCTCACGAGGGACGCCGACCAGCGCTACGAGTACCTCCTGCTGACCGTGGCGCCGCACGAACCGCTCGGCGACGCGCGGGCCCGGATCAGCGAGCACGCCGAGTACGGCAAGTGGGAGCTGACCCGTTCCGTGCTGCTCTACGGCGGGACCCGCAAGTACTGGCTGCGCCGCCGGGTGATGCGCGTGGAGCGCACCGTCTGAGCCCGGGACCCGTCCCCGCCGGCGGGGCTCAGCCCCCGATCGGGCCCAGCAGAGCCTTGGCCACGGCCGCGTGCACGGACTCGTCGTCGGACGGGTGGTAGATCCCGGCGAGCACGTCCCGGTACAGCCGTTCCAGCTCCCCGCCCCGGGAGTACTGGGCCCCTCCCGAGCTGCGCATCGCGAGGTCGACGACCCCGCGGGCCGCCTCGGTGGCCCGGTGCTTGACCCCGGAGAACAGCAGGAACCAGCGGGGGCCGTGGTCCGGGGCGCCGGCGGTGCCGAGGGCGTCCACGTCCGCGGTCAGCCGGAGCAGCTGCAGCTCCACCCCGTCCCGCAACAGGGCGGCCTCGGCGATCCGTCGGCGGACGTCGGGGCGCTCGGCGCGGGGCGCTCCCCCGCCGCGGGACCGCCGGATGCCGGCGATCTCCACGGCCAGCTCCACCGCACGGTCCGCGATCCCGGTGTAGACGGCGGCCAGCAGCAGCTCGAAGCAGCCGAAGACGCCCCACACCACCGGGTCCGGGTTCGGGCCCACCGGGGTGCGGGTGAGCACCTGCTCCGCGGGCATCGGCACCGAGCGCAGCACCGTGGTCCGGGACTGTGAGGCCCGCATGCCCATGGTGTCCCAGTCGTCGAGGACCTCGATGCCCTCCGCCGCCCGGTCCAGGAGGCCGAAGACCAGCGGCGTGCCCTCCTCGGCGTCGTCGCGGGCGTGGACGATCAGCCGGGTCCACACGGGGGACAGCGAGGTGAAGATCTTCGTGCCCGTGATCCGGTAGCCGTCCGCCACGGCCACCGCGGTGGTGTCGGAGTCGAAGAGCACGGAGTCGTTGCCCGCCTCGGAGATGCCGAAGGCGAAGATCTCCCCGGCCGCGGCCAGCTCGAAGATCCGCTCGGCCCGGGCGTCCCCGCGCAGGCGCAGGGTGTGCGCCACGCCCACCAGGACGTGGTGCATGTTGATGCCCAGCGCCGTGGCGGGGGCGGCCGCGGCGAGCCGCCGCTGCGCGGCGACCGCCTGCTGCAGCGTGAACCCGAGGCCGCCCCGGTCCCGCGGCACCAGCATCAGCGGATAGCCGATCCGCACCAGGTCCGCGAAGTCCTCGTCGAAGAACCGGTTCTCCCGGTCGTAGCCGGCGGCGCGCTCGCGGAACGTCGCCAGCAGGTCGTCCGGGAGCAGGGTCTCGGGCACCAGGTCGCCGGCCGCCCGGTCCTCGGGGGCCTCGGCTCCCGCAGGTGCGGGTGCGGGTGCGGGTCGTGCGGTCGCGGGCTGCGGTCCGGTGGCGGGGTGCATCTCGCTCCTGTCGGCGGTCGTCGGGGTCGTGGGTGCTCCGGCGGTCGGGCGGACCGGGGTGGGAGGGGCCGGTGGCCGGTCAGTACCGGGTCAGCAGCCGGTGCAGCACGCGGGAGCCGAACTCCAGGGAGTCCGTGGGCACGCGCTCGTCCACGCCGTGGAACATGGACGGGAAGTCGAGCTCGTCGGGCAGGCGCAGCGGCACGAACCCGTAGCCGGTGATGCCGAGCGGGTCCAGGGACTTGTTGTCCGTCCCGCCGGAGAGCATGTACGGCAGCACGACCGCCTCGGGGTCCTCGGCGTGCAGCGCGTCGACCATGGCGTCGACCACGGTGCCGGAGAACGGCACCTCGAGGGCGATGTCGTCCGACTCGAACTCGAAGGACACCCCGTCCCCGGCGAGCTCCGCGAGCTTCGCCAGCACGATCTCGCGCTGGCCCGGCAGATAGCGCACGTCCAGCCCCGCCTGGGCGGAGCCGGGGATGACGTTGACCTTGTAGCCCGCCTCGAGCATCGTCGGGTTCGCGGTGGTCTGCAGTGTCGCGCCCACGAACCGTGCCACGGAGCCGAGCTCGGCGAGCAGCCGCTGGGGGTTCTGGGGGTCGAACTCCACGCCCGTCAGCTCGGTGACCGAGTCCAGGAACGCCCGGGTGGTCTTGGTGAGCTCCACGGGCCACTGGTGCTCGCCGATGTTGGCCAGCGCCCTCGAGAGCCGGGTGACCGGGTTGTCGTCGTTGATCTGGGAGCCGTGCCCGGCCGTGCCCTGCGCGTTGAGACGCAACCACATGAGGCCCTTCTCCGCCGTCTGCAGCAGGTAGGCCCGCCGGCCGCCGATGGTGGCCGAGTACCCGCCGACCTCGCTGATGGCGTCGGTGACGCCGTCGAAGAGACCGCGGTGGTGCTCCGCGATCCAGTGCGAGCCGTACACCATGCCGGCCTCCTCGTCGGCGAAGAAGCCGAAGACGATGTCCCGCCGCGGCCGGTCCCCGGTGCGCACCATGTGGCGCAGGACCGAGATCATCATGGCGTCCATGTCCTTCATGTCCACGGCACCGCGGCCCCAGATCATGCCGTCCCGGATCTCGCCCCCGAACGGGTCCACGGACCAGTCCGCGGCGATCGCGGGCACCACGTCCAGGTGGCCGTGCACCAGCAGGGCGTCGGCGGAGGGGTCGGTGCCCTCGATCCGGGCGAAGACGTTGGCGCGGCCGGGCGCCGACTCCAGGACGGTCGTGGCGAGACCGACCTCCTCGATCAGCCCGGCCACGTACTCGGCGGCCCGCCGCTCCCCCTTGGCGTCGCCGCTGCCGTAGTTGGAGGTGTCGATGCGGATGAGGTTGCGGCAGATCTCGACGGTCTCGCCCTCGGGCGACGACGCCGCGGCCGCCGCGGCGGGAACGGTCTGAGGATCGGTCATGGCGGTCCTTCCTGGGGTTCCTGGTGGGCGGGTGGGGTTCAGCGGACGGCGGTGTCGCGGCCGGGGTAGCTCAGCAGCACGAGGCGTCCGGACTCCTCGACCACGACGACCTCCTCAGTCTCCCCGGGAGCGTCCTCGGGGGCGACCTCCAGCCGGTACCCCTCGGCGGTCTCGACGGCCTCGCCCTGGACGGCGAGCGTCTCGTAGCGGGAGGTGTCCGGGTGCCGGCGCTCGAGGTGGACCCCGCAGTACTGGGAGCTGCCCTCCGTGACCCGGTGCACGAAGTCGTGGGACAGCAGCTCGCAGGCGCCGTCCCAGTCGCGCTCGGCCATCGCGTCGACGAACGCCCGGGTGGTGCCCTCGGGCGTCCCGAGGTCGGGGCCGCACCCGGTCAGGCCGACGGCGGCGGCGAGGACGAGGCACAGCCGCAACGGGGCCCGGACGCCGGTGGCGCGGGTGGCGTGGACGGTCATCGGGCTCCTTCTCCGGGCGTGCGCTCCCAGCCTATCGTCACCGGCACCGGTGCGTTCGCCGCGCGGACGGGGTGTGAACCGCTCACCATAACCACGGGAATTCCGGCCGTCCGGTTCATTCCGTGATGTCGTCGTTATTCTCCTGTGATAGACGAAACAATTTCACACACTTCCTATTTGCAATGGGAATTCCCTAGCCTTTCCCTGGGCGCCTTCCCCAGCCCAATCTGTCTCGTCGTCCGGCCGGACGACGATAGCCCCCCGCCGCACGGAACCCCCCAGTTCCTCCGTGCGTGCAGACAGACCAGGAAGCAGAAGCACCCATGGCGAAACATCGCTGCGCCCCCGCGCGCCGTCACGGCCGCATGGCCGCTCTGGCCCTCTCCGCCGGCATCGGCGTCACCACGCTCGCCGGCACCTCGCTGCTGGCCGGTCCGGCGGCCCACGCCGCCGCGCAGGACATCGTCGCGGTGGACGCCGCCACGCGTCAGGCCGACGCCCAGCTGATCCTCGACGAGATCAACCGCTACCGCGAGTCCCTCGGCGTGAAGCCGCTCAAGTACTCCGCCACGCTGTCCCAGGTGGTGCAGAAGGAGTCCGACCGGCAGATCGTCGAGGAGAAGTTCTCGCACAGCACCACCTTCCTCACCGATCCGCGCACCGGGCCCTGGACCAGCGCCAACGAGGTGATCGCCCTGGAACACCACCGGGACGTGCGCGCCCTGGTGGCGTGGTGGAAGTCCTCGGCCGCCCACGACAAGGCGATCAAGGACCCGCGCCACGAGGTGATCGGCATCGGCCTCACCTACGCGGACGGCCGGCTCGAGAACTCCGGGCAGCCCTGGCAAGTGCTCTCCACCGTCAACCTCTACGGGTACGCCAACGGCGGCGCGCCCGCGGACGCCTCTACGCGCGTGAACGGGGCCCCGGCCTACACCTACGAGACGTCGACGCCCGTCCAGCCCCCGGCAGGCTACGGCGTGGCCGGCGCCATCGGCGCGAAGTACCACGCCCTGGGCGGCGCCGCGGTCGTCGGTCAGCCCGTGACGGCGGAGCGCGGCGGGCTGCGCGCCGGAGGCGTCTACCAGGAGTTCTCCCTGAACGGGCGCAAGTCCACCCTGTACTGGAGCCCGGCCACGGGCGCCCACCGGGTGGAGAACGCCACGGTCATCGGCCAGAAGTTCGTGGCCGGGGGGCGGGAGAACGGCTACGGCTTCCCGACCACGGAGGAGCGCCGGCTGGCCGACGGGTCCTCCTACCAGGTCTTCTCCCGGGACGGGGCGCTCACCAAGGTGCTGTGGACCCGGGCCCACGGCGCGCGTGCGGTGCACGAGACCGGCGCCATCGGCCGCGCCTGGAAGGCCGCCGGCTTCGAGCGGGGCTACGGCTACCCGGTCACCGACGAGATCCGCACCGGGGCCACCGTCTACCAGCGCTTCTCGAACGGGTACAGGGTGAACTGGTCCCCGGCCACCGGTCAGGTGTGGGTCACCGGCTGGTGACCCGGGTGCCCCGGGGCGCGCCCCCCGGGGCACCGGCCGGGCTCAGTGCTCGAGCACGATCTTGCCGAAGTGCCGGGCCGACTCCATCTCCCGGAACGCGTCGGCGGCCTCGGCGAGGGGGCGGCGGCGGTCGATCACCGGCCGCAGCCCGGTCGCCTCGAGCGCGCGCACGAAGTCGGCCTGGTCCCGGCGGCTGCCCACCAGCAGTCCTTGGAGGCGCGCCTGGCGCGCCATGAGCAGCGCCGTGGGGACGTCGCCCGCCGCCCCGGTGAGCACGCCGATCAGGGAGATGTGGCCGCCGACCCGCACGGCGCGGATCGACTGCGCCAGGGTGCCCGGGCCGCCGACCTCGATCACGTGGTCGGCGCCGCGCCCGTCCGTGAGCTCCTGGACGGCGCGGCCCCACTCGGGGGTCTCGCGGTAGTTGATGACGTGGTCCGTGCCGAGCCGCCGGACGCGCTCGAGCTTCTCGTCGGAGGAGGACGTGACCACCACGGTGGCGCCCACGGCCTTGGCGAGCTGCGTGGCGTAGACCGAGACGCCGCCGGTGCCCAGGGCCAGGACCACGTCCCCCGCACGGAGCCCGCCGTCCACCACGAGCGCCCGCCAGGCGGTGACGCCGGCCGTGGTGATGGTCGCGGCCTCGGCGTGGGACCACCCGGCCGGGGCGCGCGTGAACCACGTGGCGGGACGCACCACCGCCTCCCGGGCGTAGCCGTCGAGCCCGTCTCCCGGGACGCGCCGGAAGTTCCCGTCCACGGGGGGTCCGTCCTGCCAGAGCGGGAAGAAGCAGGAGACCACGGCGTCGCCCTCCGCGAGGTCGTCGACGCCCTCCCCCACGGCCTCGACGACGCCCGCGCCGTCCGCCAGCGGGATCCTCCCGTCCTCGGTCCGCGTCCCGCCGGAGACCACGAGGTAGTCGTGGTAGTTCAGGGAGCTGGCGTGCACGCGGACGCGGACCTCGCCGGGGCCCGGCGCGCCCGGGTCGGGGGCCTCCCCGAGCTCGAGCCGGTCCAGGCCGCCGGGGGCGGAGACGGTCAGTTGCTTCACGGGTGGTCCTCCAGGCGCTGTGGGGTCGTCGGTCTCCGCCCACGATAGCCGCCGCCCCCGGGAGTGTCATCAGCACGCTTCGGATGCCCGGTGGGGCGGGGTCGCGACGGCCACGGCCGCTCCCGGCCCGATCCGCGGACCCTGCCGGGCTCGCTCAGTGGGCGCCCACCGCGCGGGCGTGCCGGGCCGCGGCCTCGGCGCCCTGCGTCCACCGCTCCCCGTGACCGGGCAGCACGGTGCGCGCCCCGGTGGCGGCCACCGCGTCGAGGGAGGCGAGGGCCACGGCGGAGTCGTGGGTCGCGGCCCCGGCGACGATCTGCGGGCCGCGCCGGCCGGTGTAGGGGTCCAGCGTCACGAGCGCGTCACCGCTGAGCACGGTCCCCCGGCCGGGCAGGTCCAGGACGCAGTGCCCGTCCGTGTGGCCGGGGGTGTGGACGACCACCGGCCGGCCCGGGACAGGCAGGACGGCCCCGGCCTCGAGCGGGCGCAGCTCCCGCACGCCCCGGACCGCGAGGGCCCCGGCCGCCGCCATGCGGCCGAGCAACGGCAGGGACCGCGGGTGGGTGAAGGGGTAGAGGAACCGGTTGCGCTCGGGCCGGTACCGGTACGGGTGGGCGGCCAGCCGCGCGTCCGCAGGGTGCCCGTGCACCGGCAGCCGCCACTCCTCCTGCGCCCGCCGGGCGAAGCCGACGTGGTCGAAGTGCGCGTGCGTGAGCACCAGCGCCCTGACCTCGTCGGGGCGCCGCCCGCGCTCCTCGAGTCCCGCCAGCAGCATGGGCCACATGCTCGGCAGGCCGGCGTCCACGAGCGTGACGCCGTCCTCGTCCTCGACCAGGTAGCAGTTGACGTGGGCGTGGGTGATGCGGTGGACGCCGTCGGCCACTTCGGGGGTGAACATGGGTCTCCTCACTCGATCAGTGTGCTGATCATACCTGCCGGGCGCCGACACCGGCCAGGCGACCGCCCCGCCGGGCGGCGCGCCCGGTACCATGGGCCCCACGCAGGGCCCCGGTCCGCGGATCCCCCGGTCCGCCCGGAGCAGGCCCCGTCCTCCCCCGACCTGCCCCCCCCCCCCCCCCCCGAAAGGTCCCGCTGTGAACGCTCAGCGCCCCGATGCCCTGCCCTCCGTGGAGATCGTCGCCGTGCCCTTCCACCGGCTCCGCCGGAACCGGTGGGCCATGACCTTCGTCCCGGCCGGCGGCGGGCACGCCGTCCGCCGCACCTTCCCGGAGTTCCGGGACGCGGTGGTCGCCGCCCGCGGCCTCGCCCTGGCCGGGAGGACGCCCGTCAGCGCCTGAGCCCGGCGGCTCCCACCGCCGCCGGTGCCTCTGCGGCCGGGGGTCACTCGGCGAGCGCCTCCACGAGGACGTCGGCGACGGCCTGGCTGGACTGGGGGTTCTGGCCGGTGATCAGGTTGGCGTCGCGGATGACGTGGCTGGACCACGCGGGGCCGGTCTCCACGACGGCCCCCTTCTCCCGGAGCACGGTCTCCAGGAACCAGGGGGTGTTCTCCCCGGTGCCGCCGCCGAGCTCCTCCTCGTTGGTGAAGGCGGTCAGCCGGCGGCCCGCGAAGAGGAACGTCCCGTCGTCCTGGGCGCTGAGCAGGGCTGCCGGGCCGTGGCAGAACGGGGCGATGAGCCGGCCGGTCCGGTCCGAGGAGGCCAGGATCCGGCCGAGCGAGGGGTCGTGGACGAGGTCCGCCATGGGACCGTGGCCGCCGGGCAGGACCACGGCGTCGTAGTCGTGCTCGTCGACCTCGGCGAGGACGCGGGGGGCGGCGAGCTCGGCGTCGATCTCCTCCAGGTAGGTGCGGAACTCGTCGGCCCGCTCCTGGCCCCCGGTGACGTCCGGGGAGAGGCTGACCCGGTCCACGGTGGGCCGGCGACCGCCGGGGGTGGCGATGTCGACGGTGTGCCCGGCCCGGCGCAGCGCCCGGTGGGCGACGACGAGCTCCTCCGCCCAGAAGCCGGTGGGGTGCTCGGTGCCGTCCCGCATGGTGAGGGAGTCGGCCGCCGAGACGATCATCAGAACACGGGCCATGATGGTCAGCTCCTCAGCTGTGGTGCCTGTCCGGGTGTTTTCCGTCGTGCGTGCCGCAACGGCTCCGCCCGCGCGCTTATTCCGTCCGGCGGCCCAGGGTGCGTCGCTATGCTGACCGGGATTCCGGCTCGACCGAGGAGGCCACCATGGACCAGCACGACGAGGACCAGCACCGCGAGCAGCACGCCCACCGGCGCAGGGGGCGGCGCACGGTCGTGATCACCGGCGCGAGCGACGGCATCGGGGCCGCCGCCGCCCGCGAGCTGGCGGGACGGGGCCACGACGTCGTCGTCGTCGGGCGATCGGGCGCGAAGACCGCGGCGGTGGCCGGGCCCCTCGGGCTCCGGCACTTCACCGCGGACTTCGCGCGGCTCGACGACGTGCGCCGGCTCGCCCGGGAGCTGCAGGAGTCCGTCCCGCGGATCGACGTGCTGGTCAACAACGCCGGCGGGATCTTCGACCGCCGCGAGCTGACGCCCGACGGGCACGAGATGACGTGGCAGGTCAACCACCTGGCGCCGTTCCTGCTCACCCACCTGCTGCTCGACCGGCTCGTGGCGGACGGCGCGGCGGTGCTCAGCACGTCCAGCGTCGCGGCCCGCATCGGCCGGCTCTCGCCGGAGGTCCTCGTCGACGACCGGCGCTGGTCCCCGCAGGGGGCCTACGGGGACACGAAGCTCGCCAACATCCTCTTCACCCGCGGTCTCGACCGCCGGCACGGGCCGCACGGCCTCGCCGCCGCGGCGTTCCACCCCGGGGGCGTCGCGACGAACTTCGCCTCGGGCACCACCACCCCCCTGCGGTTCCTGTACCGCACCCGCCTGGGCCGCCGGCTCATGATCACCCCGGAACGGGGCGCGGAGACCCTGGTGTGGCTGGCGGAGGGCGTCGCCGGCGAGGACTGGTGCCCCGGGGGCTACTTCGCGAAGAGGCGGCCCGCCCGTGCCCCGTCCCGCGCGGCCGACGTCGCGCTCGCGGACGCCCTGTGGCGGCGCAGCGCCGAGCTGGTGGGGCTCACCCCGGGGCACCCGGCCGGCTGAGCGCCAGCGCGTCGACCTTCGCCCAGAGCTGCTCGACCGTCCCGTCGTTGACGAGGACGGCGGTGATCCAGCGCGGGTCGATGCCGGCCTCCGAGGGGTGCGGGTCGTCCGGGGCGGGAGCCCCGGGGCGCACCACGTGCACCACCCGGCCCCCCGCGGCCGTGATGGCCTCTGCCTCGACGTCGAAGCGCACGTCCGTGAACACGACCGGCCCGCCCAGCCGGCGGGCGGTCTCCAGCCCGCGGTCCGCCCACACCGTCTCCCCGAAGACGGCCTTGCCGGCCTCGTTGCCGACCTTCTGCAGCAGCGTCCGGATCTCCCGGTGCACCGGGTCCCGCGCCTCGTCCTTGAGCAGACCCCAGTCCCCGCCGGCCTCCGCCAGCACCGTGGCGAGCCGCACGAGCCGGCCGTCCCGGACGCCCACGAGAGGGTCCAGCTCGGTGAGGAACAGCCGCAGCGGGTCCGCGAAGGCCACCCGTGCGTAGCCGTGCGCGACCACGAGGCGGTCGCCGCACGTGTCCTTGCCCGACTGCTTGCGCCCGTGCAGCCCGATCAGCCGCGGGCGGGGGTCCGGTTCCTGGGCCATGACGGGTCTCCTCCGGTCGTGCGCCGACGTGGTCCAGCGTACGGACGGGGGCACGACGGCGCACCGGGCACCACCCGCCACAAAATTGCACTATGATGTCGTGAGTGCAACATCAAGTCGATCTCGGGCGCCTCCGGTGACGGCGGGCGCACGGGAGCAGCGCATGCGCCGGACCCGCCGCTCCCTCATCGCCGGCGCGCGCCGGCTGACCGCCGAGCGCGGGCTGGCGGGGTTCACCGTGGACGAGCTCTGCGCGCAGGTCGGGATCTCCCGGCGGAGCTTCTTCAACTACTTCGCCTCCAAGGACGACGCCGTGCTGGGCACCCCGGCCCGGGACCCGCTCGAGGCCTTCGGCGAGGAGTTCGTGGCCGGGGGCTCCGCCCCGGACGGAGCGCCGCTGCTGAGCGCCCTGCAGGAGCTGGTCGTGCGCTCCTTCGCCCTGCTGGAGGGCCCCCACGACCGGACCCTGCTGCTGGACGTCCTGCGCCGCGAGCCCGTGCTGCTCCAGCGGCTCACCGAGACCATGGAACGCCGGCTGGCCGAGCTGACGGAGCTCATCGCGCGCCGGCAGGGCTGCGGGGAGCGGGACCCGTTCCCCGGCGTGGCCGCCGCCGTCGTCTCCCACCTCGCCGGGCACACCGTCCACGAGCTCCTCGAGACCCGGCCGGCCGGCGCCGACCCGGACGAGTCCCCGCCCCTGGAGGAGTTCGCGGAGCTGCTGGCCCGCAACGTCCGCCTCGCCGGGGCCCTGCTCTCCCCCGGCGCCACCGCCCCGCAGACGACGCCGGACACCGCCGCGGACACCCGCTCAGCCACTCCCCCCGACACCTCTGACCCGTCCCCGGACACCGAAGGAAGCCCATGACCACCACCCCGCCCGCGGTCGCGCAGGACGCCCCGCTGCTGGTGCTGACCCAGAAGCGGATCTGGATCATCTTCTCCGCCCTCATCGCCGGGATGATGCTCGCCAGCCTCGACCAGACGATCGTCTCCACCGCCATGCCGACCATCGTCGGGGAGCTGGGCGGCGTGGAGCACCAGGCCTGGATCACCACGGCCTACCTGCTGGCCACCACCATCGTGATGCCCGTCTACGGCAAGTTCGGCGACGTCCTGGGCCGGCGCAACCTCTTCCTGGTCGCCATCGCCCTGTTCACCCTCGCGTCGGTGGGCTGCGCCCTGGCCACCGGTTTCTGGCAGTTCGTGACCTTCCGCGCGCTGCAGGGGCTCGGCGGCGGAGGACTGATGATCCTTTCCCAGGCGATCATCGCGGACATCGTCCCGGCCTCCGAGCGCGGCAAGTACATGGGCCCGCTCGGCGGCATCTTCGGGCTCTCCGCCGTGGCGGGGCCGCTGCTCGGCGGCTACTTCGTGGACCACCTCACCTGGCAGTGGGCCTTCTACATCAACATCCCCATCGGCATCGCCGCCTTCGCCATCGCGTGGTTCACCCTGACCCTCCCGCACAAGCGCGCGACCCGCAGGATCGACGTGGCCGGCGTGCTGCTGCTGTCCGTGGCGACGACCTGTCTCATCTTCTTCACCGAGTTCGGCGGCAACGCCGAGCACGGCTGGGGCGCGGCCGCCACCTGGGCCTGGGCGGGCGGCATGGTCGTGGCCACGGCGCTGTTCGTCTGGAACGAGACCCGGGCCGAGGACCCGATCATCCCCCTGGGCCTGTTCCGCAACCCGGTGTTCGTCAACGCCACCGCGATCGGCCTCACCCTGGGGCTGGGGATGTTCGCCGCCATCGCGTTCGTGCCCACGTTCCTGCAGATGTCCTCCGGCACCTCGGCGGCGGAGTCCGGGCTGCTCATGGTCCCCATGATGGTCGGGCTGATGGGCACCTCGATCTGGTCCGGCCTCAGGATCTCCCGCACCGGCCGGTACAGGGGCTACCCGCCGGCGGGCACGCTCGTCACGGCCTCGGCCATGCTCGCCATGACCACGCTGGCGGCCGAGACGCCCATCTGGCTGATCTGCGTCTACCTCCTCGTGCTCGGCGCGGGCCTGGGCCTGATCATGCAGGTCATCGTCCTCGTGGTGCAGAACGCCGTGGACCCGTCCATGGTGGGCACCGCCACCAGCACCAACAACTACTTCCGCGAGGTCGGCGCGGCCCTCGGCGTGGCGATCTTCGGGGCGATCTTCACCAACAACCTCTCGGAGCAGCTCACGGCGGTCTTCACCGGCGCCGGCGCCTCCGCCGCCCAGGCCGGGGAGGCGACCGCCACCCTGGACCCGCAGACCCTGGCACAGCTGCCCGAGCCCGTCCGCGAGGGCATCGTCACCGCGTACGCCGACTCCCTCGCCCCGGTGTTCTGGTACCTCGTCCCCTTCATGCTGCTGGCCTTCGTGCTCGCGGTGTTCCTCAAGCAGATCCCCCTCTCCGACACCGCCGGCATGGTGGCCCGCGGCGAGGCCATCGGCGGCGCGGAGGCCGCCGCGCACGAGGCCGCAGCGAAGGAGGCCGCCGCAATGGAGGCCGCGGCGCAGGAGACAGCGGCGCACGACGACGCGCGCCGAGCGTCCTCCACCGGCACCCCCGCCCCCTGACGGGTCCCGGCGTCCGGCCGGCCCGGGGCGGGAACTGGCCGAAAGGCCATGTGCTTCCGTGAACACCCCCGGTAGGCTCGGGCCCGGGCCGGATCCACGCCCGGCCCGGGCCCCACCCACCCCCCTCGGAAGGAACTGTCATGATCAGACTGGTCGGCGAGTTCGACGCGTTCTTCAACCCCAACTTCACGGCCATCCTCGGCATGTTCTTCGACCTGGTCCGCGCGGTGCTGCTCGGCGGCTGAGCCCCGGTCCACCCCGCGCCCTCGGCGCCGCCGGAGCCCCTCCGCCGGAGCCCCTCCGGCGGCGCCATCCGCGTTCCCGGAGGCTTCCGGCGGTCGGCGCCGCCTGCTAGGTTCTGCGCATCAGGCACCCGGCGGATCGGCCGCCCCCGCAGCGCAGACCCCAGGAGGTCGCCGTGAGCCAGCACCACCACGTCGGCGGAGCCACCGGCGTCGGCACCCGCGCCGTGGTGGTCCGCGGCGGCCCCGTCCTGCGCACCGAGCGGCACACCGTCGTCGACGAGACCGACCGGACCGTCACGGTCGACGACGGCACCCGGTTCGCCAAGACCACGGGACCGGTGCGGGACGCCCCGGAGGCCGACCCCGCCGAGCCCGACTTCGCGCACGCCCCGGTCCGGCTCGTCACCGAGGGCCACCCGGCCTTCGAGCAGCTGTGGGCGGACGCGGTCCTGAGCACGTTCACCGACTCCGACCACACCGCCTACGTCGAGGGCCTGATCGCCTCGAACCGGCTCGCCCGGCGCGGCGACGTGCACGCCCACTACGACGTGGCCGCCATCATCGACGAGCTCGCCGCCCTGCACCCCGACCTCGAGGCGATCCCCGAGGACCTGTTCTGGGCGGTCGTCGACCGGCACGGCCGCGAGGACGACCGGGACGTGACCCCCTGACGCCGTCCCCGGGCCGGCCCGCCGGGTCCCGGGCTCAGCCCAGGCGCCCGCCGGAGTGCCGGAGGTAGCAGCCGGCGCACATCGACTCGTAGGACACGGACACGCCGTCGATGGCCACCTGGTCGCCCTCGAAGACAGGCTCCCCGTCCACCGTGCGGGCGTTGAACATCGCCTTGGACCCGCAGCGGCAGATCGTGCGCAGCTCCTCGACCGTGTGGGCCACGGCCAGCAGGCGCGCAGCGCCCGGGAACGCCTCCGTGCGGAAGTCGGTGCGCAGCCCGTAGGCCAGCACCGGGACGCCGTCGAGCACCGCGATGCGCAGCAGGTCGTCGACCTGGCCCGGGGCGAGGAACTGCGCCTCGTCCACCAGCAGGCAGTGCACCGGTCCGCGCTCCCGCACAGCGGCCCGGAAGCGCTCGCGCGCCCCGTCCTCCGGGGCCAGCAGCAGGTCGACCCGCCGGGACTCCCCCAGCCGTGAGACCACGGTGTCCGCGCCCTTCGAGTCGATCGCGGGCTTGGCGACGAGGACCGTCTGGTCGCGCTCCTCGTAGTTGTGCGCGGCCTGGATCAGCACGGTGGACTTGCCGGAGTTCATCGCCCCGTGCCGGAAGTAGAGCTTCGCCATCAGCGGGTCCCGGCGGGCCGGGGGGCGAGGGTGGTCATGAGCGTTCTCCTGGGGTCGTGCGGGGTGCTCGGCGGGGGCGCCGTGCGTGCCGGTGAACACCCTACGTCCGCCGCGCGGCCGGCCGGCGCCCGGCGCGACGGCCGGACCCGGCGCCCTCCGCAGCTACCCTGGAGCCCATGGGCTGGCACATCGGCACCTCCGGGTGGAGCTACGACCACTGGGAGCACGTCCTCTATCCCCCCGGCACGGCCCCGGCCAAGCGCCTGGAGATCTACACCCGGGCCTTCTCCACCGTGGAGCTCAACGCCAGCTTCTACCGCTGGCCGCGCAGCAGCACCTTCGCCGGCTGGAACCGGCGCCTGCCGGAGGGCTTCCGGATGACGGTGAAGGCCCCCCGCGGACTGACGCACGCGAAGAAGCTCTACGCGCCCGAGACCTGGAGCCGGCGGATCGCCGAGTCCTGGCACGAGCTGCGGGACCGGCGCGGCGTGCTGCTCGTCCAGCTCCCGCCGGCGCAGGCCCGCGACGACGCTCGCCTCGACTGGTTCCTGGCCGGGCTGCCGGACTGGCTGCCCGTCGCCGTGGAGTTCCGCCACGACAGCTGGGTGCACCCGGAGGTCTTCGAGCTGCTCCGGCGCCACGGCGCGGCGTACTGCGTGATGAGCGGGGCCGGGCTGCCCTGCGTCCTCGAGGCCACCGCCCCCTTCGTCTACGTCCGCTTCCACGGCCCCGACCACCACCACCTCTACGCCGGCTCCTACTCGGACGAGGACCTGGCCTGGTGGGCCGACCGGATCCGGGAGTGGCACCACGGCGGCCGCGAGGTCTACGCGTACTTCAACAACGACGGCGACGGCCACGCCGTGCGCAACGCCCTGACGCTGCGCCGGCTCCTCGAGGGCGGCTGAGGAGATCCCCGGCCGGGCGCGGGACGCCGTGCGCGGGATGCCGGGCCCGGGCATAGGATCGGGCCATCACCGTCGAGCAGGACAGGAGCCGGAGATGGACCGCTACCCCGAGCCCGCGGACCGCGACGAGGCCTGGGCGGAGACGAGCCAGGAGGGACTGGGCGTCCGCGACGAGACGTGGCTGACCGCCACCACCGACGAGAGCAACCGGCGCGCGGACGCTCCCCCCGAGGAGGCGGAGGACGACGCCCCGCCGCCGGAGGACCTGGAGGCGGGGACCGGGCGCCCACCGGACGACGAGTAGACCCCTCGGGCCGGTCAGTCCTGCGGGCTCCACGTCTCCCCGTCCGCCAGGGCGTTGAGCTCGTAGGCGGTCCGCCCGTCGAGGGACTCGCGCAGGATGTCGGCGTGCCCGGCGTGCCGGGCGTTCTCCTCGACCATGTGCAGCGCCACCCACCGGGCGGGCCACGTCCCCAGGTCCTTTGGGAACCACGGGGCGTCCGGGACGGGGATGCGGGCCTCCGGGTCCGCGGTGCGCAGGCCCGCCTCGACGCGGTCGGCCAGCAAGTACAGGGCCGCGCCCAGGGACTCGGCGGTGTCCTCCGGCTGCACGGCCTCCGGCAGGATCGCCCCGGCGGCCCAGCCGGCGTCGTCCAGCGGCTCCCCGGAGGTCCGGTGGGGGTCCGTGAGCACCGCGAACGGACCGTGCCCGCCGATGAACAGGACGTGCCGGGCCAGCGCGCCCAGGCTCATGGCGCTCGCCGAGGGCGTCGCCCGCAGCTGCTCGGCGTTCAGGCCCTGGAGGGTGGTGGCGACCTGGCGGATCTGCTGGCTCGCGAAGGCCGCCAGGGCGTCGCGCTCGTCGGTGACGGTGGGAGTGAGGAAGGGCACAGTGGGCTCCTGAGGTGTCGTGCGGCGCGGATCGGGGACGAGGCGGGTGGCGAGGGGCTCAGCGGGTGTGGGCGTACAGGTCGCGCAGCAGGGCGAGCTCCGCCCCGTGGTGGATCAGCTCGCGGTTGATGTGCAGCACCAGGGCGATCATCGGCAGCTCCGCGTACGGGCCCTCCGCCGGACCGCACGGGCGCGCGAGGTCCGCGTCCGTCAGCGAGTGCACCCCGGCCGTCCAGCGGGCGAACTCGCGGTCGAGCTGGGCCAGCGCCTCCTCCGCGGTCCCGGCGTACGCCCAGCTCTGGTAGGACGCCTCGGGCCCGGCGAAGTGCCCGTGGCTGCGCGCGGCGAGGACCCCGACGACGACGTGCGCCAGCCGCCAGGCGATGGTCGTGAACGGCGCGGGCACCGGTTCGGGGAAGGCGAAGTCCAGCACGAGCTCCCCGCGGCCCGTCTGCATCGGGGTGCGTTCCTCGGCCCGGGGATGGACCGTCCACGCGGACCCGCCGGTGGGGTCGAAGAAGTACTCCTCGTCGGTCAGGCCGGCGAGGCGGGGCCGCAGCTGGTGGGTCCAGTGCCGGTCGATCTGGTCGGCGGCACAGGCGGCGACGTCGAGGTCGGTCATGGCGGTTCCCTCCTGGTCGGGGCGCCTCCGGCGCAGCGTCCGGTGACAGGTCCAGTGTCCTCCCCGTGGCGGACAGATCCTGTCCGCGTCCGCGCAGCGCCCATGCTGTGACGGATGCCGCGCACTGCCTCTGTCCTCCCGGGCGGCGACTCTGGACCGGCGCCCATGACGGTCCTGGACGTGGGGCGCATCGTGCTCTGCATGGCGTTGCGCTCGTGTCCCTGGAAGGCCGGGACAGCGGCACGGACGGCGCGGTGCTGCTCGCGGCGGTGGTCGTCCACCGGGTCCTCACGGTGCTGATCGGCCGCCGGGACGCCGCCTCCCCCACCGGGGCGCCGAACCCTCCGCCGGACCGGCCGCCCGCCGCACCCGGTGTCGACGGGCCACCGGCCGGGGAGGCCTCGGCCGGTGTCTCGCTCGTCCTCGTCGTGGTGGGGGTGGGGCTCCTGGTGGCCGGGGCCACGGTCCTCGTCGAGGGGGCGGTCGACGTCGCCACGGCCCTGGGCGTCAGCGGCCTCGTCGTCGGGCTCACGGTGGTCGCCCTCGGGACGTCCCTGCCCGAACTGGCGGCCTCCGTCGTCGCGGTCCGCCGAGGACAGCGGGATCTCGCCATCGGCAACGTCGTGGGCAGCTGCCTGCTGAACCTCGGACTGGTGCTCGGGTGCCGGCGATCCTCGTCGACAGCGGCCTGCCGGTACCGGCGGCGGCCGTGGCCCTGGACATCCCGGTGATGCCGGCCGCCGTGGTGGCGCTGCTGCCCAACGCCTTCACCGGGTTCCCCGTGGCGCGCTGGGAGGGCGGTCTGTTCCTGCTCCTGTACTTCGACTACACCGGGTACGTGCTGCTGGCGGCCACCGAGCACGACGCCCTGGAGGGGTTCAGCTCCGTGATGGTCTCGTTCGTGCTGCCCCTGGTCGTGATGACCCTCGTGGCGGTGAGCGCCCACGAGCTGGGCCGGCGCCGCGAGCGCCGCGGGCTCGGCGGGCTCGGCGGGCCGGCGGGCGCCCCCAGCCGCCGCGGGTGGGCCGGGGCACGGTCACGGTCAGCCGGACCGCAGTCCGCTCACACCGTTGCCGAGAAGCACCGCGCCGATGACGACCAGCACCGCGTTCTTCGGGTTCACCGTGACCAGCAGGAACGCCACGGCCAGGGCCTTCGAGGGCGTCATCGTGTCGACCGCCGTCATCCACCGCGGCGATTGCGACCCCTCGCGCGACCGGCTCCGCCATTGCTTGACCCCCAGCAGCAGCAGCGTGCCGCCGAGCACCACCCGCAGGACGCCGACCCAGGGCGCGGGATCGTCGCGGGGCAGGGTCGTGTCGACGACCAGCACGGTGAGGGCGGTCACGACGGCGATCCCGGCGATCCAGCCGGACAGGAACGCGGTGACCGCGCCCCGGGTCCCGCTGGTGACGAGCATCAGCATGATCACGGCGACGGGCAGGGAGGCGGCGAGCAGTCCCACCGCGATCGGGAGACCCGCGGCTGCGGCTGCCGGCACGACGACCTCCTGGGAACGGGTGCCCGTGACCGGGCCGCTGACGCCCGGGGCTGCGGTCGAGCCGACCGCTCCCCTCGACGAGGGCTGGGACCCCGGGCACCCGGGCCCACCCGACGTGCGACGCGGACGATCGGAACACCGGCCTCGGGGGCACGTCCTTCTCCACCAGGGTGGAGGTCGCGGGCACGGCCGCGGATCACCCGGCGCGGGTGGCCGTCCTCAGCGTCCCGGCGATGTCGCGGGTCCAGGCCTCGATCCGGGGCCAGTCCCGGTGGTCGCCGAAGCGCCCCCCTGTCCCCCGGAGGAGGAGTCCGGCCCAGCCCGGCAGCTGCTCGGCCTGCGCCACCCCGGACAGCAGCAGGTGCCCGCGCGGGTGCACCACCTCCCGCAGGGACGCGGCCAGCCGCCGGCTCTGGGCGCGGCGGGCCGGTCCGCGAAGGATCCGGGGCAGGGCCGCGGACATCCCCACGCTGAACAGCCACACCGGCCGGGTCCGCAGCACGGCCTGGTGGCGGTGGACGAACGCGGTGGCCACCGGCAGCCAGTCCTGGTCGTGGATGGCACTGCCGAGCACGACGGCGTCGTAGTCGCCGAGACCGTCCTGCTGTTCCATGGGCCCGACGTCGACCGACGAGCCCTCGTCCCGGAGCACGTCGGCGATCCGCCGGGCGATCTCCGCCGTCGACCCGTGTGCGCTGGCATGTGCGACGAGAATCCGCATCTCCGCCTCCCTCTCGGTCCTGCCCCCAGCGTAGGCCGACGACCGGCCGGACCGGGTGACGACCGGGGACGCGGGACGTAGCGTAGAACCATGAACAATCTCGTGCTGTCCCTGACCAGCTCCGCGGCCGCCGGAGCGCTGACGCTGGTCTCCCCGTCCGGCTGGTCGCCCCGGGTGCGCGCCGCGTACGTCGTGGTGCCGGGAGTCCTGGTCGCCGGCGCAGGAGCGTGGGTGCTCTCCCGGAACACCGGCGGGGAGGACTCCGTCGACGTCGGCACCGAGGCCGGGACCCTGGCCGACGGGAGCCCCGTCGCGGCGCAGCGGCTGCCGGTGGCGGCGCGGGCGGCGCTGCTGCTGGGTCTCGGCGCGGCGACGTGCGGGGTCCAGGCCGCCTCGCTGCGGATCGACGCGATGCTCGAGCGGTGGCTGGTCGCCCGCGGGGCGGCCCATCCGCGCCGGTGGATGGCCGCGCTCGCGGTGCTCGCCTCGCTGGGCATGGACGCCGCCGGGGACCGCATGAGCGCCCTCGCCGGGGAGGACCGCCGGCCCGTTGCCTGACGACCTCCGCCGCCCCGGGCGCGGCGGCTGTTACGGTTCCCCCAGCAGGCACCGGACGCCCGCGTCGCCCGTCGACCCCGACTCCGACTCCACGAGGAGCACCACCATGGCCGCTGAGCCCGTCGCCCGGCAGACCGACCCGGTCCTCGTGCCGTTCGGTGCCCCGGCCGTCTCCACCGCCCCGGGCCGCGGTGAGACCGGGTCCCGCAGCCGGCCGCGCCGGCCGGCCCGCTGAGCCGGGGTCACCGGACGGTGGACGAGCGGCGGAGGCTGAACCAGGGCGGTGCCGTGTACCCGGGTGCGCGCGCGGTGGTTATCCCCGCCCGCACCGGAGCCACCGGGGAGCCCACCACCCGCCGTGTGGTCGTGGCCGCCGACCGGAGGAGCTTCACCCTGGACGACGGACAGGTCTACGAGCGGCTCTCCGGGGCGCTCTGGTCCCAGCGGCGCTCCCCGGACGTCGGCACGCTGCTGGTCCGTCAGGCCTGCACCGAGGGCGCCGCCCTGTTCGACGGCCTCTGGCGCTCGGCCGCGGACCCGTCGCCGCGGACGGCGGCCGAGATCGCCGCGGCGCAGGAGGCGGCTGTGGTCGAGGCGCTGCGCGCCCGGCACCGCGTCCCGCCCTGGTCGAGGCCGGACTTCTACTACGACGTGGTCCGGGCGCGAGAAGCCCTGGCCGGTCTGAGCTCGGACCTCTCCCGGATCCCCGACGAGAGATTCTGGGTCGTGGTGGAGCGCCACCGGCGCACTCCCGCGGAGATCGCCGGGCTCAACCAGCCGGTGGGGCCCGACTGTCTCACCGCGGAGCACGGGACCTGCCGGCGGTGCCGGCCCGTGCACGTGTGGGCGTGGGTGGCCGAGCGCCGCTGGAGCCACCACGGCGGTGACCCGTCCGTGGTCTACGACGTCGAGGCGATCGTCGCCGTGCTCGAGCGCATCGACCCCGAGTACCGGCACACCCCGGGCCGGGTCCTCACCCGTGTCCTCGACGAGCACCACCGTCCGGAGCAGGGGGCCGCCCCGTGAGCGCGGCGCCGCCGGACGGCGCACCGCGCACCGGACCCGGGCCCGCCCCCGTCCGCACGCCCGCCCCAGCACGCCACCCGATCCCCTCGACGACAGGACGTCCCATGCGCCGACCCGTTCCCGCTCTGCTCGCTCTCTCCGCCCTCGCCCTGACCGGCTGCGCGCCGACCGCCGACGACATCCAGGCGATGGTGGCCGGCGGGGCCGCCTACGAGGACGCGACGGCGCTGCGCGACGACGTCGTCGGGGCCGGCATCGACTGCCCGGGCACGGACCAGCTGCGCGCCCCGGCCGACCCGGAGACCACCTACCTGGACTGCGCCAACGGACGCATGGCCATGGCCGTCACGGACTCCGAGGAGCGCATGGAGGGGCTGTTGAACACCCTCAGCAGCGAGCAGGGCGCCTCCTTCCTGCACGCGGACAACTGGGTCGTCATCTCGAGGGACGCGGCCCCGCTGCAGCAGCTCCGGGACGAGCTCGGCGGGGACATCACCACGAACCCCTGAGCGGTCACGGTGCCGCTCGCCGTCCGCCCGCACGGATCGTGGGAGCCGGGCGCCGCCGCACGACGGACGCCCACGCCCCCCCTCACGGACATACCCCGGGCCTGCTACGACCAGGAGGCGGTCGTGAGGAGGCCGAAGAGAGGCTCGAAGTCGTAGCTCGTGGTGCTGTTGGTCATGACCACGATGCCCAGGCCGTGTTCTGGGTAGAGACGCATGACGTTCCAGAATCCGGCGCCGGCCCCGAAGTGCTCGACCCACTGCCCCGTTTCCTGGGTGGGGCGGCGGAACCAGCCGATGCCGTGGTCGAAGGGCTTCCCCGGGTGCTCGATCACTCGCATGGATCGGGCCGTCTCAGCGGACAGGATGCGGTGCCCGTCGATCTGGCCATCACCCAGGTGCAGCCGCAGAAACCGTCCGGCATCCGTCACGTCGCCGACCAGACCGCCGTAGGCGGCTCCGTCGACGTAGAAGGGCCGCAGGCCCAGGTAGGCGCCGTGACGCGTCCCGGCCACCCCGGGTGGGAGCAGACGGCGCAGCAGCGGATCGGCGGCGCGCGGGGCGCGCACACAACCGGTTGCGGCTGGTGCCTCCGGGCGGTAGGTGAACCCGGTGCTGGTCATGCCCACCGGATCCAGCACGGCTTGCCGCAGATAGGACGTCACCGGCATACCGCTCACGGCTTCGATGATCTGAACCAGCGCAAGATAGCCGACGTTGGTGTATCGGGCCCTGTGCCCCGGGGCGTGGCGGTAGGCGCGCGGTCGCCTCATCACGGACCGCAGCAGGTCCTCGGCCGCCGGCGGCTCCTGCTCGGCCGGGTGCACCCATCGCAGCGGCAGAGGATTGGACAACCCCGCGGTGTGGGTCAGCAGCTGCCCTACCGTGGGCTGGGAGGCACGCGGGGCGCGCAGACAGTCCACGTAGTCGGCCACCGGGGCGTCCAGCTCGAGGCGACCGTCCTCGACCAGGGTCATGGCGGCCGTGGCGGTCACGATCTTGGTCATGGAGAACCACAGATACACCGTGGCCGGAGTCGCGGGCACCTCCGTGGCCAGGTCAGCAGTTCCGAACCCGCCGGCGTACAACGACCGCTGTGAGTCGACCACGACCAGGGACAGTCCCGGGATGCGCCCGGTGCGCATCATGGTCATCACCGCCTCCGCCAACCACTCAGGAGTACCCCCTGGCTGGGCCCCGGAATCACCGGGGTGGTTCTCGGATGGATGGCTGTGCATGGCATCCCCCAGATGCGCGACTCCACCGACGTCGCAACGGTCTGACGCCACCTTGAAATTCTGTCGCTGCGGTGTCAAG
The DNA here is from genome assembly GCF_020833785.1 of Kocuria sp. CCUG 69068. Classification (NCBI taxonomy): domain Bacteria; kingdom Bacillati; phylum Actinomycetota; class Actinomycetes; order Micrococcales; family Micrococcaceae; genus Kocuria; species Kocuria sp. CCUG 69068. Next base: position 18,191 of record NZ_PDDL01000002.1, on the reverse strand, counting down.
ACCGAAACCGTCCAAACCATACAGACGACGCAGACGGAGTCCGCCAAGACGCTGCGCTCGGCCCCTCAGCGCCAAACGACGACCGATCCCGCCGTGAACCGCTGCAGACACCTGCGTCCGCAACGGGAACCAGCGCGGCGGGCATATGAACCCCCGCTGCAACGCCGAACTTCCGAGAAGTGATTGGTAGCCAGCCATATTTAGAGAGGCGACGGCGCCCTCCTGACCGTCTGGTTCGCCGCCGGCGCGGCAACTGTGGCCTCAGCTTGGAAGCACGACGAGCTCGCCGCTGTGCGCTCTGCGGCCGGCCCTCCGGTGAGGAATCCGCCCGACTGCGGAGGCTGGCCCCCTCTTCTGTGTCGAGACGTCCGGCTGTGCCAGGCGGTAGCTTCGGCACCATGGACCAGGACGGGCGTACGAAGGAGGGGGCGTCTCCACAGGTCGACAGCACCCCGATCCCCTCGGCTTTGCGGGTTCTTCGGGGCAGCCTCTGGGTGGGTGCTCTGTTGGTGGTCGGTCTGCCGTTGCTGGTCTGGTGGCAGTTCGGAGTCCTGCGCGAGGACCAACGCGGCCTGTGGACCTCGGCCGTGTCCCTGGCCTACATCCTGCTGGTGAACTCGGTCTCCCGGCGCACGCACGTACCGGGTCCGCGTCCCACCCAGTACGTGGCCCGTGATCGGGTGGGGTGGATCCTCGGCAGTGCCTCCTCGACCGTCACCGTGCCGCAGGACCCCCAGTTGCGGGCCGCCGCTGGCGCGGTGGCCATCTGGCGGATCGAACTCGCGGCGTTCGTCTTTTATGCCGCGGTGGCGTTCGCCCTCACCGGGGTGCTGCGCTGGTCGTCCTTCTGGGGGTTCATCGCCGGGCTGCTGACCGTGTTCGCCCTCGTTCTCATCAGCAGGGCCCGCCGCAGCTGGGTCTTCCTCACCCTCCTACACGCCGAGGAACGACCCCACGATCCCGGCCGGGGGCACGGACTTCGCCGTGGCTGAGCCCATTAGGGATTGTGAGAGGACTCCGCGCCCATGACGGACATTGCGGCCCTGCTGGCGGTGGCCCACTTCATCCACGAGGGGAGAACCGATGAACGAGCACGCATCTGAGCACCCACGGCCACCGGTTGCCCCGCGCCCCGGGCCGAGGGCGGTGCTGTGGTTGGGTCTGCGCATCCTGCTGTGGGCGGTGGTGCTGGCGCTGGCTTTCGCCGCGGGCCTGTGGCTGATCATCGTCACCGCCCCCAAGGGTGGAGGGGCCGTGATCGGTGCCCCTCTCGTCGCCATGCTCGGGCCGTTGCTGCTCAGCGTCCCCTGGGCTCTCGTGCGCGGCTGGCGTGAGGGGCACCGGGTGGAGACGTATGCGTTCTGGCCGGCCGCCTACCTGCTGGCCGCGTTGCTGGGCACCCCGGTGCTGGTGTGGAACAACGGCTGGTTCACCCCGGGAGCCCTGCCGCCCGGACAGGCCCTGCGCGACATCGCCGGCACGGTCGTCTTCCTGAGCGTGTTGGCGCTGCTGGCATCAGCGGTCGTTGCTGGCGCCGCCGCAGCGGCAGCGGCCACTGCACGCTGGGTCCGCCGGCGGCACGCCACGTCTCAAGCCCACCCCTGAAGCTGACAGGGAAACCCGACAGGAGGCACCATGGCCACCGGAAAAGCTCCGATCAGCGGCACCCTCGCGATCGCCGGTGGCCTCCTGGCGGCGACCACCGTGATGATCACCGTCGTCAGCGGAAGCTCTTGGAACACCGTGGTGAGTGCTCTGACCACTTTCGCGATGTTCGTCATCGTGTGGCGAGGAATGAAGAAACAAGACCGGGAGTACCAAGAGCGCTTGGAACGCCTGAAGCAGCGCTTGAGAGACGAATAGCGCTCCCTCCAGATCAAGAACCGCACATCCAAGGCGGCGGACCCCGTAGATCATCGAAACCGCGGCAGCCTCCGCGACGCTCCTCGTATCGCACTGCTTCCTCAACTACTGACGCTGAAACTGCTGCCCGCCGGGTCGTGCCTGAGCGTGCAGCACCGTGAGATAGATCAGGCTTCGGCGGAGCCGGAAGGCAGACACCAGCGCCATGCCTATCGGGGCACCGAGAAAGCTCGACCACGGCGCTTCCGGACGGATGAGCATGCCCAGGACGACTCCCAGGACGAAGAAGATGAGCACCACGAACATCTGGAGCTCGGTGCAGGCAACCGCCGCCGCGGTAGCCCGCACCCCCGGATCCACCGGCACCTCCCTGGTCTTGATGACCGACGAAAGCGCCCACTTCCACCGCTCCTGCCTGACCCGCTTGTCCAGTCGAGGCTGCGACGGCTGCACGAGATACTGGACCAGCCCGGCCAACGCAAAGAGCAAGAAGACGACCAGGAACCACCATCCGTCCCCCGTTCCGCCAGGCAGGACCACAGCCACCAGCGGAGGACCGGCCACAGCGACCAAGGAAGCCGGTATGGAGCGCACTGCCAGCTGACCCACCGTCGGCGCTGCAGAGCCGTCCATCAGCCGGGCGTGAGCCCCCGCGTCGCCGCTACTCGTCACGCTCACGACGCTACCGGCCGGTTCGGGCGGGAACCACGACGCACAAAAGGGGAACCTCAACTGCACGTGCCGATGCCCATGCACCCGCGACGATTAGAAGCGTGATCGGTCCCTGTCGTTACGGGGCCGCCCAGGTGTGAGCATCCCGGACTCATTCAGCAGGAGTGCACCTCCTGCCGCGGGGAGAAAGAGGAGGGCGGGCAGCCATTCAGTAATGGCGAACAGGCCCAGTGCGAGAAGGAGAACGACGATCGCTGCGACTCGGACTTTGGTGTGCATGACATCACTTCCATTGAGTTCGCGAAGCCTAACATCGGCCTCCAGGCCCCCTTGCCACCCGACTCGCCGGGCGGAATCCCAGCGCAAGCAGGAACTTCTACCGCAGCACGGTTCGCCGCTAACCGGGCCCCAAGTAAAGCCTGGCGTAGTGGAGGTCTTCCCTGACTGGTGTTCACCTGTGGTGGGAGCGGTGGAGCACAGCACGGCGGGTCGCCTCCACGCTGGTGCTGACTACCCGCTCCAGCGGCCCCGGACCGAGTGTTGCTCGTTGCCAGGTCCGGGCAACCAGCGCTACGACTACCAAGGGCAGGAGGTACCACAGAGAAGGCTGGTCGTAGTGGGCCTGGAAGGACAGCGCCACCAGGTGGGCGGTGTACAGGGTAAGACCCATCGCGCCCAGTGCCGACAGCGGCAGCAACCACGCCCCGAACTTCCTGGTGGCCAGCAGCAAGCTCCCCAGCACCAGCAGTCCCACGCCCAGGCCGGCCGCGATCGTCCACGCGGTGCCAGTGGGCGCGGGAATGAGCGCCGGCCACCAGGGCGAGTCGGTGGGCAACACCTCCGGGCCCCACACCCGCACCTCCATGCTGGTCCGGTTGCTGGTCAGCAATCGGTCGTACCCGTCGAAGGCGTTGGACACCACGAAGGCCGCCTGGGCGCAGATCACCAGTAATGCTCCCACCACCAGCACCCGGACCTGGACCCCCGTGTCACGCAGTCGCATCCGCCCCAAGCCCAGCCCGACCAGCAGACAGGTCATGTACGACAGGATCGGGTGACTGCCGGTGAACAGCAGGTGGGAGATCCTGCCCGCGGCCCCGCTCACCCCGTCGACGGAGGTGGGGGTGGAGGGGGCATACGCGGGCATGACTTCGGTCATGGCCTGCATCAGCAGCGGGCCCACGATCCACATGAGTGCCGCGCAAACGAACAACGCCGTCGCCGACAGGTGCAGAAACGGAATCGCCAGCACGAGAAAAACCGCGTAGTAGATCAAGATGTTGTCCGCCGGGGCACCTTCGGGCATCAGTGCCCCGGCCCCCAGGCCTACAGCGGCCATGAGGATCGCCTGCACGGCCATCCCCATCCGATCAGCGGCCAGCCACCTGCCTCGGTGTGGAAATCGTCCCCCGGAGTCGAAGGCGAGTCCCACCCCGGCCAGCAGGACAAACAGTGCCACCGGAGCCCCCGACAGGAGCAGGCCCGACCAGGTCGACTCCTGGATCTCGTGGTCATCGGCGGGCATAAAAGGCACCGCCAGCAACCCGAGCAGCGCTAGCCCGCGGGCCGCGTCGATGCCGTCCCACCATCTCGAGGACCTGCGGGCACCGTCGGCGGCACCCGCCAGGGCGGGCCCCTCCGTTCTGGATGTCCAACTCATGATTGCCTCGATCTCCGGAGCGGACCCGGATTTACGGCCCCAGCCGCCGGGACCATCCTGTGCTCAGGATCTCTGCTGCACCTGTCGTTGCCGTTGCGAAAGCCTGTAGGTTCCATAAGATTCTGCGAACCCTACGGTGCACATCAACCTGACCTCCGCCGCATTCAAGTCGTTGACGACCGCTCGCTCACAAGGTGGTCGGCACCGGCAGCTCCCGGATCCGCCGGTAGAGCGTGGCGCGGGACATCCCAAGGTCCCGGGCGACCTGGGTCGCCGGCTCCCCGCCGTCGATCAGGCGCAGGGCGTTGCGGATCTGGGAGTCGGTGAAGGTCTGGGGCCGTCCGCCGAAGTCCTTGCCGGCGGCCCGACGCTTGGCCACCGAGTCGGTGATCCGCTCTCGCTTGATCTCCAGTTCCATTTGGACCAGCGCGGCCATGACGGTAAAGACCATGGAGCCCATCGGTGTCGCGGTGTCCACGTCTCCCCCACCGAGGTTGAGCACCCGCAGACCGGCACCCCTCCCCCGCAGCGCCTCGGCGAAGGTCAGCATGTTCTGCGTCGACCGGCCCAGGCAATCCAGCGTGGTAATCACCAATGTGTCGCCCTTCTCCAGCGCAACCACAGCACGGTCGAACTGCGGGCGTGACGCGCGTCCTCCAGACACTCCATGGTCGATGTAGACATCAGCGCGCCGCACGCCGGCGGCCAGGAGGTCATGCACTTGACAGTCTGCGTCCTGTTGCCGCGTCGAAACTCGCGCGTACCCAATCAGCTTGCCCACGTCCACCCATCTGTCTCGTAACTAACGTTGAGTACTCGATTTTTGGAGACCTTGATAAAGTACATAGATACGAGACATGCCCGACCGCGGAAACATGCGGACGCAAATTTTCCCGACGAGACGTCTGGCATCCCATGCCGTGCGATCCACTGTCATCCTCAATCTTCAGGCTGCTCTGCTTGGTATCGGCAAGGTCATGGGTCGGATCGGTTCGCGGCCTGTGACTGTGGGGAGGAAGTGCTCCGACACCAAGCACGTCAGCCCCGTCCAGCGCCACATCCTCAAACCTCTCGCCAACGGCTACCGCCAGGACCACACTGTCTTCGTGGTGAAAGACATTTCCCACCCGTAAGGCCGGGCGCATGGCCCGGCCTTGCGCATGCCCGCGGGGATCCTCAATACACCCCCGAGAAGAGACGCCGCATCGGTCAGGAAGCCCCGCAGGGCATGCCCCCCTCGCAGGTCCCTTCCACACCATCGTCGCCTCGGACCCCATGGCCCTTCACGCGGCTCTGAATAGTGGCGCAAATGGGGACAACATGAAGATGGATCTTCTTCCTACTAGAGAGTAGGTTCGGGGTATCACGCAGGGCCGCCGGTCGGGGGGCCGGTCGGCCCGGCGTGGAGCACGCCAGGGAGGCCAGTCGGGGGGCTGGCTCCTCGGCGGTGATCATGCCGCCGCCTTGGTGGGCAGAAGTCCTGTGACCATGTGATCAGTCGTCGGGGGACGTCTCTTCTGCTTGCCAGGGCGCGGCAGCTCTCCTTCACGGTGACCGGGTCCAAGAACTCTTCGGTGGTGCACGTGGCCGGTCCCACAGGTCACGGACTGGGTCATCGAGGGGGCCGGCGCACCGGTAGGGACGGATGAGCCGCAGCAGGCAGTGGCCAACACGCCCCTGACGATGACCGTCCTGGTGAATCCACGACGTCCCTCCGGCCGCGACCGGAGGAGCAGCAGATGGACACTGAGCAACCCCGCCACACCTCAGGCGCCTCCACCCTGGGCCCAGCGGCCCGCGCCGCCGTCTTCCAGGCATTGCGCCCGGCGCTGGAGGCTCTCACTCTTGAGGCCGCCGCTGATCCCCGGCTCAGCGCCGAGGCACGACGTGTTCTGCGGGCCGTGGCCTGCACCGGAGCCGGGAACGCACTGGCCCTGGCTGATCTCGCCGCCCGATCCAGTACCCCCAAAATCCGTGTTCCCGTGGTGCTGACCGAGCTTGAGGGCCACGGATACCTCGATCGTCTGGCCCGCATCGCACCGCACCTGGCGGCAACCCTCCCGACACCAACCGCCCCCTCCTCTGCTGAGCTCCGCAACGTCACCCACGGCCGCGACGAAAGACCCGAACAGCAGACACACCCGGGGCCATGACACCGACCCAGCCCACCGGCGACCTCCAGCCAGGATCCGGACCAGGTGAGAGGCCTGGCATCCCCGGGCTTGAAAGGCGGCCTGCTGTCACATTGCTCAGCCTGCTTCCATAGTTGTCGGCCCCGTGCTTACCCTGGGCCATCACCATCGGGCCCCCCAGACTCGGGGATGCGACCGCGCCTCAGGCCGCCACCGCCAGACGATCCGTCACCTGCGAACAGGAAGAAGGCATGACCATCTCCGTCTCTGGGGCTCTGGCCGTTGAGCTGCACCCCCTCACTCCCACCCAGTGGGTTGCCACCTACTACCCCATGGTGGCCACTCCCGTGGGTCGCTGGGCCGAGGTCACCTGGGACCTGCACCAGCACCCGATGCCCGCCGCCTCCGTTCCGCGGGAGCCGGCACGGTGGCTCGAGGCGTGCAGCCCCGATCCCGAGCACCCCTGCTACGCCGGCCACCGGGAGTGGGCCGCCGAGCTGGCCGCCGGCTACGCAGCTGCACTGGCAGTCCAGGACAGCGAGGCCGTCAAGGAACCCCTCTCGGCTCAGGAGGCGCAGCTGCTGGGCGAGGACACGTTCCTCGTGCCCGCCGGACAGCTCTCGGAGTGGGTGCTCGACGATCTCGACGGCGAAATCTCAAACGTCTGCGGCTGATCCTGTACACGGACCAGCCTTTCTCGCACCAGCCACCCACTCCGGAACACCCCTATTAGCAACCGCACATGGATGTGTCATGTTGTGAACCCCAACACACCCCCGGAATTGCCGGACGGGGCGGGAGCGAGCATCGTGGCGTATCAGGGGGACAGGTGATCTGCATCAAACCATCCTCCAGCTTCTGGCGCGTCGACCGGCCGCACCGTGGTTCCGGGGGGATCCGAGGTGCTGGCCAGATGACTGGTCCGCGCAGAAGCAACTGGGGCGGGGTGGCCGGGGGGCCGCCCCGCCCCCGTCACACCCCGCCGCGGCGATCATAGGATCCGTCCCCGGCGGAAAGTCTCGCGTCCACGGCCTCAGGAGCGCGGGCGCCCTACGCACTCCACCCGATTCCGTCACCGACTACGGTGGTGCTGCCGCTGAGGTGCAAGGCAGAGGCGGGACGCCCAGCGCGGGGAAGCAGCACCGACTCGATCCCTCGGGGGTCTCAGTAGCGGTCACCGGGCCTCTCGCTGTCATGCAGCCACGAACTCAGAAACCGGGTCTGGATCGCGACGGAGCGCTCGAAGACGGGCTCGTGGTGATACAGCAGGCCGAAGTGCCCGCCTTCGAGCTCGTGCACCTCCTTGGGACCGCCCAGCGCGGCGAAGGCCTGCCTGGCCACGGCCGTCGTCGAGCCGGGCATCTCATCGTCACGGGCCAGCAGAAAACAGGTCGGGACCAGCACATGTTGGGCCCACAGCACCGGTAGCCACATCGGTTCCTCCGGGGCGGTGAGGACCACCTGGTTCTCCCACCCGGTGCCGAATCGCGCCCCGTACTCCAGGAACCACCGCAGCGCGGTCAACGGCTTCAGCGCCGAAGGCGCCGAGAGCTGGTCGGCGGAGACCACCGGCATCGGCCCGCGCCACCGCTCCGGCTCGGCCCGCACGGATCCGCCCAGGAGCCGGGCCCGCATTCCCCGATACAGGGCCCCGTCCGGGTCCGGCGGCGCCGGATGCCGGCCGCAGGCCGGCGTCTGAGCCACCACCGCGCGCACCCGCTCGTCCACGCAGGCCACCGCCAACACCTGGGCAGCGCTGTAGGAGTCCCGCCACAACGCCACCCGCTGGGGGTCCACCCGGTCACAAGCAGAGACGGCATCGAGGGCGTCCCGATAGCCCCGGGCCTGGATCCACGGATTGATCTCTCCTCGGGGCTCACCCCGACTTCGCCCCACACCTCGGTGGTCGTAGAGGAAAGCCGCGACACCGTGATCAGCGAACGCCTGGGCGTAGCGGTCAGCGACCATCCCGTGAGCAGTGGCGGAAAAGCCGTGAGCCATGACCACCACCGGCCCCGGCGCAGCCGCGGGAGGCAGGAACAAACGACCGGCCAGCACCGCACCCTCGGAACGAAAACGGATCTCCACCACAGCTGGCACCTCAACGCCCCCCCGATCCCCGCACATCCCAGAGCCAGACCACCAACCGCTGCAGGTCCACCGCCGTCACCCCGGCGCGACCGAGGCCCCAATGTGATGCTTCAAGCGTAGTGAGCCGGGCAATGGCATGTCCCGGCAGAGCCTGAGACGGGGGTCAGCAACCCACCACACCTCCCGCACCACCGGTCCCCGGAAGTCCGATCGCACCCCCAAATGTCACGCAACCAAACTGCCTCATGTCGCATGGGTGACCGGTGGTTTCTCGCCATGGTTCCATCTGCTCAGTATTAGTACGGCGTCGACATTCGGGCCCCCTCGAGTTTCTTCTGCACGAGGCGTCGTCATGTCTTCCCTGTACCTTCCCCAGGCCGGGCGCGGAAGCAGACAATCCCACCATGACTACTCTCACGCCCTGCCTGTGGTTCGACACCGAAGCCCAGGACGCAGCGAACTTCTATCTCACGGTGTTCCCCAACTCCCGGATCACCGACATCACCTACTACGGCGAGGCCGGGCCGCGGCCGGCCGAGATGGTGCTGACCGTGGAGTTCGAGCTCGACGGTCATCCGTTCACCGCGCTCAATGGCGGGCCCGAGTTCAGCTTCAGCGAAGCGGTGTCGTTCCAGATCGACTGCGCCGATCAGGCGGAGGTGGACCGGTACTGGGAAGCTCTCACCGCCGACGGCGGGCAGGAGAGCATGTGCGGGTGGCTCAAGGACAAGTACGGGCTGTCCTGGCAAATGGTGCCCCGCAGGCTCGTCGAGCTGCTGGCCGATCCCGATCCGGGCCGGGCGCAGCGGGTGATGGCCGCGATGTTGTCGATGCGCAAGCTCGTCATCGCCGACCTGGAGGCCGCCGCCGACCGTTCCTGAAACACGGGGGCGCGCCTGGAACCGCCGAGCCCCCGTTGCGGCAGGCCGGGACGGCTCAGGGGAGAGCGCGAGTCGGGGCGCCGGCGCATCTGCTCATGCGCCGGGGTAGGCGCCCACGGTCCACAGGTTGCCGTCGCCGTCGCGGATCCTGAACTGGTGGAAGCCGTGGTCGGTGTCCGTCAACGGCTCGAGGATCTCCATCCGACCCTCGGACACAGAAAAACACCCCGGACCACAGGTCCGGGGTGTTTCCGATGTCCTGAGACATCGCACTGTGCGCGAGGGGGGACTTGAACCCCCACCCTCTAATACGAGGACTAGCACCTCAAGCTAGCGCGTCTGCCTATTCCGCCACCCGCGCGAGTGGATCCAGGGCGAACGTGGTGCCGTTTCCGGCCGTTCCTCCTGAACGCAACAGAAAATAAGGTACCACATGCGCGGCCGCCGTTCACATCGGCGCCGCTGTCCGGAGGAGCAGCGCGACCGCGCCGAAAATTTTGATGAAAACCCCTGAGTAAGTGCACTTCCGGCTTCCACCGCGCCCCGCCATGCGGTTGAATGGTGGCTGAGCATCTCCAGGATTCTCCAGCTGACCTGGGACGATGCTCGTTCGAGGGTTGCGTTCGCGCCACCGGGGAGCCCCCCGTCCCCGCCGGTGCCAGGGACCCTCGACACGGCCGGGGACCCCCCTCACCTGTGCCGGCGGCGGCCGCCGCCGCCCCGTTCTCCCACGGGACCACGGTGGCCGCCGCCTCTCACCGCCCGGCGCCGGCACCGCCCGCCGAGGGCGTGCGGTGCCGCGACGCCTCAGAGGACGGAGCGGTAGACCTCCAGGGTCCGCTCGGCGATGGACTCCCACGCGAAGTGCTCCTCGGCGCGGCGCCGGCCGGCGGCGCCCATATCCCGGGCGCGCACCGGGTCGGAGACCACCTCGGTGAGCGCGGCGGCGAAGTCGGCCACGAACTTCTCGGGATCGACCGGCGTGCCGGTACCGTCCTGGGCCTGCTCGATGGCGACCAGCCGGCCCGTCTCCCCGTCGACGACGACCTCCGGAATGCCGCCCGTGGCGGAGGCGACCACGGCGGTGCCGCAGGCCATGGCCTCGAGGTTGACGATCCCGAGCGGCTCGTACACGGACGGGCAGGCGAAGGCCGTGGCACCGGAGAGGATCTGGACGATCTCGCGGCGCGGCAGCATCTTCTCGATGAGCACCACCCCGGACCGGGTGGCCCTCAGCTCGTCGATGAGCGCGTTGACCTCGGCCCCGAGCTCCGGGGTGTCGGCGGCGCCGGCGCACAGCACGAGCTGCACGTCCTCGGGCAGCAGGGCCGCGGCGCGCAGCAGGAACGGCACGCCCTTCTGCCGGGTCACACGGCCCACGAACGCCACGGAGGGCTTGGCCGGGTCGATGCCGTAGGACTCGAGCACGTCGGTGCCCTCGTCGCGCACCCACTGGCTCACGTCGATGCCGTTGTGCACCGTCCGGACCCGGTCGGGGTCGACGTCCGGATAGGACCGGAGGATGTCCTGGCGCATCCCGTCGGAGACGGCGATGATCGCCGCGGCCGCCTCGTAGGCGGTCTTCTCCACGAACGAGGAGACCGCGTACCCGCCGCCGAGCTGCTCGGCCTTCCACGGGCGCAGGGGCTCGAGGGAGTGCGCGGAGAGGACGTGGGGGATGCCGTACATCAGCGACGCGAGGTGCCCGCCCATGTTGGCGTACCAGGTGTGGGAGTGCACCAGGTCCGCGCCGGCGATGTCGCCGATCATCGCGAGGTCCACCCCCAGCGTCTGGATCGCGGCGTTGGCGCCGGCCAGGTCCGCGGGCACGGGGTAGGCCTGGACCTCGACGCCGTTGACCCGGGGCTCGCGCGGAGCACCGAAGCACCGCACCCTCAGGTCGACGAGCGGGGCCAGGACCCGCGAGAGCTCGGACACGTGGACTCCGGCGCCGCCGTAGATCTCGGGCGGGAACTCCTTGGACAAGATATCTACTCGCACGGTTCCGAGCGTACTGCAGGATCGGCACGGTGCCACGGGAAGACGCCCGTCGGGGGCCGTGCGTGCCGCTCCGTGAGACACATCCGGACTCCTGTGCGGTCGGTCACTCGCCTTCGCGGCGGTTAAGACACAATGAAGGCGCCTGTCGAGTGGTTCCGCACCGCGAGGCGGAGATGTTGCGCCCGATTGCCGAAGAAGTCAGAGAGGTTCCCATGCCCCACCGTAAGAAGGTTCTCGCGATCGTCCTGGCCGGAGGCGAGGGCAAGCGCCTGATGCCGCTCACCGTGGACCGCGCCAAGCCCGCGGTGCCCTTCGCGGGCGGCTACCGGCTGATCGACTTCGCGCTGTCCAACATCGTGAACTCCGGCTACCTCCAGGTCGTGGTGCTCACGCAGTACAAGTCGCACTCCCTGGACCAGCACGTCACCCAGACCTGGCGCCTCTCCGCCCAGCTGGGCAACTACGTGGTCACCGTGCCGGCCCAGCAGCGGCGGGGCAAGGAGTGGTTCCTGGGCTCCGCCAACGCCATCTTCCAGTCGATGAACCTCATCGACGACGAGAAGCCGGACATCGTGGTGGTGGTCGGCGCGGACCACGTGTACCGGATGGACTTCTCCGACATGGTGGACTTCCACGTGCGGTCCGGGGCCCGCGCCACCGTGGCGGGCGTGCGCCAGCCGATGGAGATGGTGACGTCCTTCGGCGTGATCGAGACGGACCCGCAGGACGTCACGAAGATCACCCGCTTCGTGGAGAAGCCCGAGAGCACGGCTCCCCTGCCGGACGACCCCGACGCCTTCTTCGCCTCGATGGGCAACTACGTCTTCGACACCGACGCGCTCGTCGAGGCGCTGCGGGCCGACGAGGCGAAGGAGGACACGAACCACGACATGGGCGGGGACATCATGCCGTGGTTCGCGGACCGCGGCGAGGCCGCCGTCTACGACTTCACGAACAACGACGTCCCGGGCTCCACGGACCGTGACCGGCAGTACTGGCGCGACGTCGGCACCCTGGACTCGTACTACGACTCCCACATGGACCTGATCCGCCCGCTGCCGGTGTTCAACCTGTACAACTACGCCTGGCCGCTCTACACCAACGAGATGCAGGCCCCGCCGGCGAAGCTCGTGCGCGGCCCGCGGGGCGAGGGCGGCATCGCCACCGACTCGATTCTCTCCCGCGGGGTCCTGGTCACCGGCGGGCGCGTGACCGAGTCGGTGCTCTCCCCGAAGGTGCTGGTCAACAACGACGCCACCGTCAACCAGTCGGTCCTGCTGCCCAACGTCCAGATCGGCGAGGGGGCCGTGGTGGAGCGGTGCATCCTCGACAAGAACGTGGTCGTGCCCCCGGGCGTGAAGGTCGGCGTGGACGCGGAGCAGGACCGCGCCCGGGGCCTGACGGTGACACCCTCCGGGCTGACGGTCGCCCCGAAGAACTTCCGCTTCGAGAGCTAGGGATCCCACCTGTCACGGCGGGGCCGACCACCCGGGGACGGGGGGCGGCCCCGCCGTCGTCATGCGGTCTGCGTGACCTCGACCTGGACCTGGAGCCCCGAGGTGCCGCCGCCGCCGGTGACCATGCCCTTCAGCGGCGTGACGTCGGTGTAGTCGCGGCCGCGGGCCACCGTGACGTGGAAGTCGGTGAGCCGCGTGTGGTTGGTGGGGTCGTAGGCGTACCAGCGGTCGTTCCACCACTCCACCCACGCGTGGGACTCCCCCGGCACGGTCGCCCCGATGCCCGCCTCGTAGTCCGGGTGCAGGTAGCCGGAGACGTAGCGGGCGGGGATCCCGATGTGCCGCATCATGCCGATGGCCACGTGCGCGAGGTCCTGGCACACGCCCTTGGCCTCCCGCCAGGCGGCCTCCGCGTCCGTGTGGACCCCGGTGACCCCCGGCACGTACTGCATGTGCGAGGCGATGCCCTGGAAGATCGCGGCGGCCGCGGCGGCCGGGTCGGCCGCCTCCTTGCGGATCTCCTCGGCGACCTTCTCCAGCTCGGGCCCGAGCCGGGTGAGCGGGGTCTGGGGCACGAAGTCGGAGACCGCGTCGAGGACCTCGGGGGTCGCCAGCTCGTCCCAGCTCAGCCCGTCCGCGACCTCGTCGCCGGGCCGCCGGTGCACCTCCACCGTGGCCGAGGAGCGGACCTCCAGGTGCCGGTGCCGGCCCTGGATGTCGAAGGCCGCGACGCGGGTGCCCCAGTAGTCCCGGTAGTTGCTGACCGTGGCGGTCCCCGGGCTCAGCGTCAGCTCCGCCTCGAGCACGATCTGCTCGTCGTCGGACAGGGGCGTCATCCGGGCCTCGTTGTAGGACTTCGAGACGTTGTCGTTGTAGTCGTAGCGGGTGACGTGGTCGATCTTGAGCCGGGTCACAGCATGCCTCCGAACCAGGACGCCTCGACGGCGTGCGAGAAGTACTTGGTGCTCACGGCCTCCGACGCCCTCGCGCACGCGGCCTGGACGTTGTTCAGGTGCTCGGGCAGCACCGCGATGAGGTCCTCCGCGTGGTGGAACTCCAGCGCCGTGCGCGCCTCGCCGATGATCCGCCGGGCGTCGTCCTTGAACCCGACCCGCTGCAGACCCGGCTCCAGGCCCACGAGGATCTCCTCCGCCGTGGTCAGCGCGTGCAGGATCGAGCGGGGGAAGAGCCGGTCCAGGAGCAGGAACTCGGTCGCGGACTCGTCGCTGAACGTGCCGTAGCGGGTGCGCAGGAAGGCCTCGTACCCGCCGGCGCAGTGCAGGATCGACACCCACGACATGCCGGAGGTGGACGTGGACCGGGTCCACAGCAGCCGGGACGTCATGTCCGCCCGCTCGATCGCCGCGCCCAGGGACAGGAACATCCAGGACTCGTCGTGGGACATGGTCATCTGGGTCTGCCCGCGCACGGTGGCCATCCGCTCGATGGTCCAGTGGCAGACGCGGAAGGTGCCGACGACGTCGCGGCGGTGCTGGCCCAGGCCGTAGTACGTGGAGTTGAGCGACTCCCACATGGCCGAGGACACGGTCTCCCGGGCGCGGCGGGCGTTCTCGCGGGCGGCGTGCAGGGAGCCCGAGATGGAGGTCAGGCAGTCCTTGTTCCACGCGAGCTCGTGGATCATCGACCGGACGCTGTAGTCGCCGTCCCCGGGCTCCACGCCCATCACCGCCATGATCCGGCGCACCTCGGCCTCCTGCTCGCCCACGGGCAGCTGGGTGATCCGCTCCAGGTGGACGTCGAGGATCCGGGCCACCCCGTCGGCCCGCTCGACGTAGCGGCCGATCCAGAACAGGGACTCGGCAATGCGGCTCAGCATGTGGGCCCCTCTCCGGTGCGGGTCGTCGCGGTGGTGCCCGCGGTGGTGGTCACGGCCTGTTGCTGTTGCTGCTGCTGCTGGCCGTTGTCGCCCTCGTCCTGCCAGGACGCGGAGACCGGCCACGTGTGCACCGAGGAGTCGACGTCCGGGGGCGGGGCCTGGCCGGGGTCGAGGTCCTGGGTCTGCGGCTGGCCGAGCACCCAGGTGTCCTTCGAGCCGCCGCCCTGCGAGGAGTTGACGATCAGTGAGCCCTTCTGCATGGCCACCCGGGTCAGCCCGCCGGGCAGCACGTAGACCTCGTCGCCGCTGTTGACCGCGAAGGGCCGCAGGTCCACGTGCCGGGGGCTGAACTCCCCGTCCGCGAACGTCGGCACGGTGGACAGCTGCAGCACCGGCTGGGCGATCCACCCGCGCGGGTCCGCCAGCACCTTCGCCCGCAGCTCCTCGAGCTCCGCCGCGGTGGCATGGGGGCCGATGACCAGGCCCTTGCCGCCGGACCCGTCCACGGGCTTGACGACCAGCTCGTCCAGGTGCTCGAGCACCCAGGCGCGGGCCTCGTCCTCCTCCAGCCGGTAGGTGTCCACGTTGGGCAGCACCGGCTCCTCGTCGAGGTAGTACCGGATGAGGTCGGGGACGTAGGAGTAGGTGAGCTTGTCGTCGGCCACGCCGTTGCCGATCGCGTTGGCGATGGTCACGTTCCCGGCGCGGGCCGCGTTGACGAGTCCGGAGCAGCCGAGCGCGGAGTCGGAGCGGAAGTGCAGGGGGTCGACGAACTCGTCGTCGATCCGCTTGTAGATCACGTCCACGCGCTGCTCGCCGTCGGTGGTCCGCATGTAGACCTTGTCGCCGCGGACCACGAGGTCGCGGCCCTCCACGAGCTCCACCCCCATGAGCCCGGCCAGCAGGGTGTGCTCGAAGTAGGCGGAGTTGAACACGCCCGG
The DNA here is from genome assembly GCF_020833785.1 of Kocuria sp. CCUG 69068. Classification (NCBI taxonomy): domain Bacteria; kingdom Bacillati; phylum Actinomycetota; class Actinomycetes; order Micrococcales; family Micrococcaceae; genus Kocuria; species Kocuria sp. CCUG 69068. The sequence continues at coordinate 2,656 of NZ_PDDL01000002.1, read as the reverse complement.
GGTGAGGACCACCACCACGGGGTCCTCGGCGGCCTCCGGGGCCGTGGCGCGCAGCGCCTTGTAGAGGTGCCGGGGATAGGCCTCCACGGCGCGGATCGGCTGCGACATGAAGGCCTCCGGGAGGCCCTTGGTCATGGCCCGCCGGTTCTCGATGACGTAGGAGACCCCGGAGGGCACGCGCACGTTGTCCTCCAGGACCCGGAACACGCCCTGCTGGTCCCGGACCACGTCGATGCCCGCCACGTGGATCCGGACGCCGCCCGGGGGCCGGAAGCCCCACACGCTCCGGTGTAAGTGGGCGGAGGAGGTGATCAGCGCCTTCGGCACGATCCCGTCGGCCACGACCCGCTGCTCCCCGTAGACGTCGTCGAGGAAGCACTCCAGTGCCCGGACCCGCTGCTTCACGCCGCGCTCGATGACGTCCCACTCCCCGGCGGTGATCACCCGGGGCACGATGTCGAGCGGGAAGGGCCGCTCCTCACCCGCGAAGTCGAAGGTCACGCCCCGGTCGAGGAAGGAGCGGGCCATGGAGTCGGCGCGGGTGTTGACGTCGCTGAGCGAGAGGTCGTCGAGGACACCGCCGATGCGGTCGTAGCCGGGGCGGACCTGCCGGTCCGGCGTGTACATCTCGTCGTAGGCCGCCGCCACGGCCATGTCGGCGGCGTAGTTCTCGAACAGGTCGGACATGTCGGGCGATCACATGCCTTTCGGGGTCGGGGCGGGCAGTGTGTGCAGTATGGACGGGCCGTATTTCGCAGCGGTAACCCGGTGGCCGAGGCTCCTCCCGATTGTGTCACGCGCCGTGCGCCGGAGGGCCGGAGGACGTGCCCCTACGATGGGAGGGCGTGTCCGCCGGGAGGCGGGCCCGCGACCGCAACCGCGACCGCCGCCGCGGCGCGGCGGACCCGACGGAAGGACACGATGGACGCCCCGGACCCCCAGTGCCGCGTCACGGTGGTCGTGGCCACCCGCAACCGCCGGGAGGAGCTCGTGGCGCACCTGGGCCGGCACGAGGGGCCCGTCGTCGTCGTGGACAACGCCTCCACGGACGGCTCCGCCGAGGCGGTGCGCGCCGCCCACCCGCACGTGCAGGTGCTGGAGCTGCCACGCAACGTCGGGGCCGTGGCCCGGACCGTCGGCGTCCGGCTCGCCCGCACCCCCTACGTGGCCTTCGCCGACGACGACTCGTGGTGGGCCCCCGGGGCGCTCGCCCGCGCCGCGGCCGTGTTCGACGCCCATCCCCGGCTCGGCCTGATCGCCGGGTCCATCGCCGTGGGCCCCGAGGAGCGCCCGGACCCCCTCAACGCCGTGCTCGCCGCGTCCCCGCTGGGCATCCCCACCGGGGCCCCCGGCCCGGCGCTGCTCGGCTTCGTCGCGTGCGGGGCGATCGTGCGCCGCTCGGCGTTCCTCGCGGCCGGCGGCTTCGACGACGTCGTGCGCTTCCCCGGCGAGGAGGAGCGTCTCGCCCTCGACCTGTTCGACGCCGGCTGGCGGCTGTCCTACGTGCCGGAGATCCGCGCCCACCACCACCCCTCGCCGCACCGGGGCTCGGACGAGCGCCGGCAGGTCGCGCTCGTCCGCAGCCACCTGCTCACCGTGCTCCTGCGCCGGCCCTGGCATGTCGTGGCGCACGAGCTGCGGAAGGCGCTGCGCGGCGGCCGCGCGGGGCGCCGCGGTCTGCTCCGCGCCCTCCCCCGCACCCCGGCGGCGCTGCGCGCCCGGCACCGGGTGTCCCCGACCACGGAGGCCGCGCTCGCGCTGCTGCACGGCCCCGCCCCCGCCGACCCCGCCGCACCGGAGGAGAGCCCATGACCGAGACCACCCCCGCACCCCCGCCCGCGTCCGGCCCCGACGCCCGCGTGGCGGTCGTGATGATCACCCACAACCGCCGGGAGGAGGCCCTGCTGGCCCTGGCCCGGCTGCGGGAGCTCCCGGAACGGCCGCACGTGGTGGTCGTCGACAACGGCTCCGGGGACGGCACCGCGGACGCGATCCGTGCGCGGCACCCCTGGGCGGAGCTCGTGGCGAGCCCCGTCAACCTCGGGGCCGTGGGCCGCAACGTCGCGCTGGAGCGCGTGGACGCACCGTTCGTGGCCTTCTGCGACGACGACACCTGGTGGGAGCCCGGGTCGCTGCGCCGGGCGGCCGACGCGCTGGAGACGCACCCGCGGCTGGGCGTGGTCACGGGCAGGATCCTCGTGGAGCCCGGGTCCCGGGAGGACGCGATCAACGCGGAGCTGCTGCACTCACCGGTCGAGGGCCCCGCGTGGCTGCCCGGCCCCGCCCTCGGCAGCTTCCTGGCGGGGGCCTCCGTGGTCCGCCGGGCCGCGTTCCTCGAGGTGGGCGGGTTCAGCGAGCGGCTGTGGCTCGGCGGCGAGGAGGAGCTCCTGGCGGCGGACCTCGCGACCGCGGGGTGGGAGCTCGTGCACCTGCCCGACGTGGTGGTCCACCACCAGGCCTCCACGGTCCGGGACCCGCACCTGCGGCGCCGGCACGGACTGCGCAACACCCTGTGGTTCATCTGGCTGCGCCGCCCGCTGCGGGCGGCCCTGCGCCGGACCCGGGACGTGGTCGGCGCCGCCCCGCGGGACCGGGTCACGGCGCTGGCCCTGCTCGACGCCCTGCGCGGTGCGCCGTGGGTGCTGCGCGAGCGGCG